>JAAYWF010000216.1 GCA_012516825.1 Lentimicrobium sp.
ATGTACTGAAACGGTTTATTTTTATCAGCTTTTATATTAAAACCGAGCAGATTTAAATCTTCCATAATCTCGTTGAGCAGTTCGGAATCTCCTGCCGAAAGCGATATTTTGACTCCAAACAGGACTTGCTGAGAGATCGTAACTCGCTTGGAAAGTAGCTCAAGATAACGTTCATACATTATTCGTTCGTGTGCTCTTTGCTGGTCAATGATCATCAGTCCCGACTTCACTTGTGTAATAATATACTTACGATGTAACTGAAGAAAGTTACTCTCCGGCAGTTGAATAGCCATATCGCTATTATCATCCTCGATCAGCTTAGGTACAGAATCGGTATTACTATCCGTCTCTTTTCCAAAAGAGAAATCTTTAGGAGGTATCATTTTGTCCCAGTTATCGCGGTTGCTGATTTGCCGTGGTGTTAAGGGCGCTTGTCTCTTTTCAAAAGGATTATAGTCAGGATTGAACCCGACTGTAGGTTGTTTTGTTGAAGCGTCTTTTGTTCGTGTAGGGAAATCAAATAAAGGCTCAACATCGAAGTCAATAGCCGGAGTAATGCTGAATTTTCCAAGAGCAGCTTTTACGGCTGATTTCAATACGGAATAAATGATCTTTTCATCTTCAAATTTTATTTCTGTCTTTGTAGGATGAATATTGACGTCAATGATAGCCGGATCAATTTCGAGAAAAAGGAAATAGCTGGGAAATGATTTTTCAGGTAGCAGCTCGTCGTAGGCATTCTCTACTGCATGATTTAGATAAGGATGTCTGATAAAACGCTTGTTAACAAAAAAATACTGCTCACCGCGTTGTTTACGTGCAAATTCGGGTTTTCCAATAAACCCATTGACTTTTACAATATTAAGAGATTCTTCAACAGGGATTAAGCGTCGGTTGTATGTTGTATTATATATGTTTACAATGCGCTGCTTAAGATTGGAAGGTGAAAGCTGAAAAATTATCTTACGGTCATTGTACAGGCTGAACGAAATTTCGGGATTCGCCAAAGCAATACGTTGGAATTCCTCAATGATATTACGCAGCTCAACATTGTCCGATTTAAGGAATTTACGCCTGGCAGGAATATTGAAAAAGATATTCTTTACCATAATTGTCGTTCCGGGAGGGCATTGGCAAAACTCCTGACTTTTAACCTCGGAAGCTTCAATTATAATATGTGTGCCCAATTCTGCCCCATGCCTTTTAGTCTTCATCTCTACATGCGAAATGGCGGTGATAGAGGCTAACGCCTCTCCGCGAAAGCCCATCGTGCGAATTGAAGATAGATCTTGAACAGAACTAATCTTTGAGGTAGCATGTCTTTCGAATGATAATCGCGCATCAGTTTCTGACATGCCGCAACCGTTGTCGGTAATTTGAATGAGCGTTTTTCCGGCATCCTTGATTACTAATTCAATTTTATCAGCTCCACTGTCAATGGCATTCTCGAGCATCTCCTTTACTGCTGACGCAGGACGCTGAATGACCTCGCCGGCAGCTATCTGGTTAGCAACAGAGTCGGGTAAAAGATGAATAATATCAGGCATGATAAAATACTTATTATTCAGGCTTTAAAAATGAAATAGAGCAAAAGCAAAATGATAAAAAGGTAAACCACAAGATTGATACTTTTTGCCTTGTTCCTGTTCCTTCGGTCAATCTTACGCCAGTGAAGGTTGATATCACGGATGAGAGTATTTCTTTCCGAACTTTCTTCTCCCAGATGTTTTTTACGCTCCTCAAGACGCTCTTTTTCTTCGTCCCAATATCGAGGTTTATATTCAAAACGTTTGGGCTTAGGCCTTTTGAAAAATACAATACGCATGGTGATTAGTGATTTTAGCTCACAAAAATACTATATTTGTATCTTTGTCCGTAAAACGAAATGCAATTCTTATGACAGATGCTCAAGGGTTAAGTAAATTGATTGTAGTCGGCGATCGTGTGTTGATCAAGCCGAAAGCATATTCGCAAAAGACCAGCACAGGGCTTTATCTTCCACCTGGTTTTAAGGAAAAGGAAGAGGTGCAAACAGGATTTGTTATGAAAGTAGGGCCCGGTTACCCAATACCTTCCGCTAACGATGAAATTGATGAGCCATGGAAGAAAAATGAAGAAAAAATAAGGTATATCCCCCTACAGGCAAAGGAGGGTGATTTAGCAATCTTTATGCAAAAAGGAGCTGTGGAAGTTATGTTTCATGGAGAGAAATATTTTATAGTACCACATCATTCCATTTTGTTACTTGAACGTGATGAGGAGCTTTTTAGTTAAGCATGCTTTTTATGAAAATGCATAATCAACGAGAAGCATACCTTTTTTTTAAGAGGGAGATTATAAAAATCCCCATTTATTTTTTCTTTTTAATAATTTTTGCTTCATGCCATTCTCCTTCAGCCCCAATTGATAACGAAGAGGCTACTCCCGATGAGTTAAATCCAACGTTTGCAAAAGGTTTTCAAATTTTGCAAGGCAAAGGATTTAAAATTCTCAATTTATATTCCAGCGATGGAACCACTCTAATTGATCATTTTATTTTAGCGGATAGGTTCGATTCACAATTGGTAAAAGGTCTTGTCGGTAAAAAAATTATACAAACACCTGTGGAAAGTGTCGTTTGTCTGTCGGCAACTCATATAGCTTTTGCCGATGCTCTCGGTGTGATTGATCGGGTAACAGGTGTAGCAAGCGCCGATTATGTCGTATCAGATCGTTTTGCTGAATTGGTAAATGATGGAAAGATAAAAGAGATCGGTATTGGCGATCACTTTAAACTGGAAGAGTTGATTAGCCTTAATCCAAATCTGATACTTATAAGTATGCAGTACGGGCAAAATTTTGAGACTTTGCGCAATGCCGGTCTTATGATATTGCCAATTGCAGAACATCTTGAAAATGATCCTCTTGGACGATCGGAATGGATAAAGCTTTTTGGAGTTTTGACAGGAAAAAGTAAAATGGCAATGGATATGTTTGACTCTATTGTTAATCAATACAATGAACTTAAGGAGTTGGCAAGTGATGTCAACTTTCGTCCTACGGTATTATCAGGTAAACAATATGGCGGGTTCTGGAATTTACCCGGTGGGAAAAGTTATTTGTCACAGATGATTTCGGATGCCGGCGCAACCTATATGTTTTACGATAATGATGAATCAGGCAGCCTTGTATTAGATTTCGAAACAGTTTATCACATTGGGGTCAATGCCGATTACTGGCGCATACTTATCTTTGCGAGAGATACATATACTTTTCAGGATTTGCTTGATGAAGATATGAGATATGCAGGATTAGCAGCTTTTAAAAATAAGAAAATCTTTTATTGCAATACATTTTTAAAACCCTATTTTCAAAAAAGCCCCCTTGAACCTCATCTGCTGCTTGCCGACTATATCTCCATTTTTCATCCTGAACTTTTACCTGATTATACAAGAAGCTATTACTCGATATTAAAGTGAACCGGTCAAAATATAAATATCACCTTAATTCACGTGTTAACAGTTTGATATTCATTTTGTTAGCATTAATGATTATAGTGATGTTTGTGCTTAATTTACTGTTGGGTTCGGTTTCCATTCCTGTTTTACAAGTGGTCAGGACTCTTTTTGGTATGGAAGTTAAAGATCTATCTTTCGTTACAATAATTCTTCAGTCGAGGTTACCAATGGCTATTACAGCT
The DNA here is from genome assembly GCA_012516825.1 of Lentimicrobium sp. GTDB lineage: Bacteria > Bacteroidota > Bacteroidia > Bacteroidales > 4484-276 > RZYY01. Next base: position 3,680 of record JAAYWF010000216.1, read on the forward strand.
ATGCTTGCCGGTGCGGCGCTTGGTGTAGCTGGCCTGATGATGCAGACACTTTTCCGCAATCCGCTTGCGGGTCCTTCAGTGCTTGGCGTAAGCTCGGGTGCAAGTTTAGGAGTTGCACTCGTTATGTTATTTATTGCCATACCAGGAGGGTCATTTGTTGCCGTAAGCCAGATCAGTGGGAAATATTCCGTAATAATAGCTGCTTTCGTAGGTTCATCTATCGTATTGTTTATCATAAGCCTCCTTGCTTCTAGATTCAATAGCAATACCATTATTTTGATTATCGGAATCATGATCGCTTATGCAACTAGCTCATTAGTAGGTATTTTGCAATTCTATAGCTTGAAAGAAGATTTACAGGCTTTTGTAATATGGGGCCTCGGCAGCTTTGGAAACGTACCGCTTTCCCTTATCACCACTTTTGCATTACTGACAGCTATTGGACTTACCCTCTCTGTTTTACTGATCAAACCCTTAAACCTCTTTCTGTTAGGAGAATATTATGCAATTAATCTTGGGTTGAACACAAAGAAATCAAGATACTGGATACTAATTACAACAGGACTCCTTACCGCCACTGTTACAGCTTTTTGCGGCCCGATAGCCTTTCTTGGACTTGCAGTTCCACATATCGCACGAACTATTTTTCAAACTTCCGATCATAGGATTATTTTACCAGGGTCGTTACTTTGCGGCGCTTTGCTGGCGCTTGTATGTAATATTATTGCAAGATTACCCGGAATTGACAGCGCACTGCCTATAAATGCCATTACTTCACTCATAGGCGCTCCAATAGTGATTTGGCTTTTAGTGAAAAAAAACACAATGAAAATCGTTGATTAATCGAAATTATGATTGAACTTAACGGAGTAGATATTGGATATTTGACCGGACACGACAAATCAGGTGTTCTGCATCAGGATATTAATTTAGAGTTAAACCTCGGTGAATTTGTGTGTATGATAGGGCCAAATGGAGCAGGGAAATCAACATTAATAAGAACCATCAGCGGGCTGCAAAAACCTTTAAAAGGTAACATACTTCTGGATAATCGGAACATTTACCAAACTCCTCCGGCTTTTTTGGCAAGGCTGATAAGTGTTGCGCTTACTGCGATGGTTGAGATTAGTAATGCAAGTGTTTATGATATGGTGGCGTATGGCCGATCGCCCTATACTAACTTTTTCGGGAAATTGTCAAAGCATGATCATGTTATTATTGAAAAATCCCTCGAAAGCGCCGGTATAGCTCATTTGGCCTCACGAAAATTTGATACACTAAGCGATGGAGAGCGCCAAAAAGTGCTGATCGCCAAATCGTTAGCACAGGAAACGCCATTTATCTTTCTTGATGAACCTACAGCCTTCCTCGACTTCCCCGGAAAAGTAGAAATAATGCAACTGTTGCGTGAAGCAGCATGGATACACGGAAAATCAATCTTGTTAATTACCCATGATATTAACTTAGCTATACAATTTGCCGATAGGCTGTGGCTTATGGCAAGACATAAACCAATAATTACGGGAATACCGGAAGACCTTGTTTTAACAAAAAAGATAGGTTTGTTTTTCGATAAAGAAAAAATAAAATTCGAAGTTGAACATGGAAACTTTATCTTTGAAACCAATTTAAAAGGAAAAATCATTCTCTCAGGACAAGGAATAACACACAATTGGACAGCAAAAGCATTGAGGCGGAAGGGGTTTGAGGTAATTGCAGGCTCTGAAGTAAAATCCGGCGTGCCGTTTATTCATATATCTGACGGTGTGATAAAACTGATTTTTAAAGAAAAAACTTTTTGTTTCAATACAATTGAAGAATTAATAAAACTACTTGATCAATTACAATGAATAAACTTACAAAACTGATATTCGTGATGAGCGCTCTCTCTCTATTTTCTTGTAGCCCAAAAGAAAAAGCTGATCTGGTTATTTTAAATGCGACTGCTTATACCGTAGATGAGGATTTTTCTATTGTCGAAGCTGTTGCTGTTAAGGATGGCAAGATTGTCGCATTGGGTAGCTCGTCTGAGATTTCCGATAGATATAGCTCCTCATGCATTATTGACTTAGATAAAAAAGCGCTGTACCCGGGTTTCATTGATGCACATTGTCATTTTTATAGTTATGGTCTTGGTTTGCTTCAGCGCGCTGACCTTACAGGAACTGAATCTTTTGAAAAGGTATTGGAGATAATGGAAAATCATAGGCATAAATTTCCTTCCATACAGTGGCTTCAAGGACGCGGTTGGGATCAAAACCTCTGGATTGATAAAACCTTCCCCGATAATGATGAGCTGAATAAACTTTTTCCTGAGAATCCTGTAATCCTAACGAGAATTGACGGACATGCCGCTTTGGTAAATCAAAAGGCTTTGGAGTTAGCCGGTATAGATGCCGCGACAAAAATCAGCGGTGGGGAAGTGGCGCTAAAAAATGGTCAGCCAACAGGAATGTTGATTGATAATGCTATTGGTCTGGTAACTCGGGTTATTCCAAAACCCGATGCTACAATGATATCTGAAGCGCTGCTAACGGCGCAGCATAACTGTTTTGCTGCAGGGCTTACCGGTGTCCATGAGGCAGGACTTACAAAAGAGATAATCAAAATTATTGATTCGTTACAAAAAGCCGGTCTTCTGAAAATGAGAGTTTACGCCATGCTTTCACCTACACAAGAGACTTTGGATGCTTATTTTAAAAACGGGATAACAAAAAATGAGAATCTTAACATAGGCTCTATTAAGTTGTATGCTGATGGAGCCCTCGGTTCGCGTGGAGCCAAACTAATAGATGATTATAGCGACAATTCTGGTAACTCAGGGCTGCTGGTGGAAAATCCGGAGACATTAAAAAAATATTGCCAAATGGCATATGACAATGGTTTTCAGGTATGTACACATGCTATTGGAGATTCGGCTAACAGGCTTATGTTAACGATTTATGGAGACATTTTGAAAAACAAAAATGATTTGCGCTGGCGCATCGAACATGCTCAGGTCGTTGCTCCCTCCGATTTTGACCTCTTTGGCAAATATTCTGTGATACCATCGGTTCAGCCTACACATGCAACTTCTGATATGTTTTGGGCTGGCTATAGGGTAGGGGCGGAACGAATAAAAGGAGCCTATGCCTATAATGATCTGTTACGGCAAAATGGATGGATGCCATTAGGAACAGATTTTCCTATAGAAAATATAAATCCGATACATACCTTTTACGCCTCTGTTGTTCGCAAAAATCTTGATGGTAAACCTGAAACAGGATTTCAGATGGAAAATGCAATATCAAGAGAAGAGGCTTTGCGAGGAATGACATTATGGGCTGCAAAAGCAGCTTTTGAAGAAAATGAAAAAGGGAGTATAAGTGTTGGCAAACTTGCTGATTTTGTTATCCTTGATAAAGATATTATGACTATAGCGGAGAATGAAATACCAAATGTAAAAGTTTTGATGACGATTGTGTCGGGTGAAACAGTTTTTCTTTCGGAGCAGTAACTAGAAAAATATAAAAGCATGGTTCTCAATTATATCTGGATCGCTTTTTTTATTGTTGCCTTTGTTATAGGCTTGATAAGGCTTCTTTTTTTTGGTGATGTGGATATCTTCACCGAAATGATGGGAAGTACTTTTGAAATGGCCAAAACAGGCTTTGAAATCTCCTTGGGCCTTACCGGAGTGATGACCCTTTGGCTCGGATTGATGAAAATAGGTGAAAATGGTGGCGTAGTAAAAATAATGGCAAAACTTGTCGGGCCATTATTCCATAAGCTTATTCCTGAAATTCCAAAAAACCATCCGGTAACAGGTTCCATAATGATGAATCTGGCTGCCAACATGCTTGGACTTGATAATGCCGCCACACCGCTCGGACTCAAAGCAATGACTCAACTGCAAGAGTTAAACCATCAGAAAGATACCGCTAGTAATGCAATGATAATGTTCCTTGTCCTTAATACTTCCGGTCTGACCATTATCCCGATCAGCATTATGGTTTTTAGAGCTCAGTTAGGCGCTGCTGATCCCACCGATGTTTTTATTCCTATTCTATTAGCAACTTTCTTCTCCACCTTGGCAGGGATTATTTCAGTTGCAGTTATTCAAAAGATTAATCTTTTCAACAGGATAATTCTGGCCTATCTTGGTAGTTTTACTCTAATTATAGCATTAATAATCTGGTATTTTACAACCCTTACTCAAGAGAAAATCGGTCTTTTATCCTCATTGGCCGGTAACTTTATTCTTTTTTCCGTTATCATCTCTTTCATTGTTTTGGCAGTACGAAAAAAAGTGAACGTGTACGAATCCTTTATCGAAGGAGCAAAAGAGGGTTTTACTATTACTATAAAGATTATACCCTATTTAGTTGCTATGCTTGTAGCTATAGGCGTTTTCAGGACATCGGGCGCAATGGATTTTGTTATTAAAGCGATAGGTCATGGCTTTGCTAAAGCAGGGATTAATACAGATTTTGTTGCAGCCTTGCCAACAGCATTTATGAAACCACTTAGCGGTGCGGGAGCTCGAGGAATGATGGTGGACGCTATGAATACTTTTGGCGCTGATTCTTTTGTCGGGAGGTTAGCTTCGGTGTTCCAAGGAGCAACCGACACCACTTTTTATATCATAGCAGTCTATTTTGGTTCGGTAGCTATTAAAAAAACACGCTATGCAATTACCTGCGGATTGATAGCTGACCTCGCCGGAATTGTTGCAGCTATTATTATTGCTTATATTTTCTTCCATTAATTGGACATCTGCCTCAATTACCCGATCAATATTTAGAGCAACGATTGAGAGTATGTACCGTAAGTGATTGTGTAGCAGTTTCCACCCTCCTACACGAAAGTTGACAATTCTAAACTTTTAATGTGTTTTCTAATATTGTCTTGAATTCGTTTTCGTTAACGTAATTGTAAAACGGAA
>JAAYWF010000287.1 GCA_012516825.1 Lentimicrobium sp.
GGCTGCCGGCGGCACCGTCAGCGTCTCGGGTGCGGCTCCCGGTCTGCTGCCGATGATCCCGGCGCTCGGTGTCGTGCCGTCGGACGGTCTCTATCCCGCAGCGGTTACCCTCGTGCTGCTCCTTCCGTTGGCCGCGGGCGCGCTGGTCGCCTGGCACGCAGGACGGCAGTGGTCCCGCCTGGCCCGGTGGCAGGACAAGGCCAGCACCGTCACGTGCGCCGTCGTGCTGGTCGACCTGGTCGTCCTCGGGGCGGCGTTGCTGGCCAGCGGTCCGGCCGGCTCGGCGCGGCTGGTGCACGTCGGTCCGCAGCCCTGGGTGTTGGCCGGGGCCATGCTCGTCGAGCTCGTGATCGGGGCGGGCCTCACGCTCGCGGTCGACGTCGCCGGCCGTCGCTGGGTGGGCTGACGTGGTTCATCCGCGCTGGTCGTGCCCTCAGGTAGTCTGTGCGTGCTTCGCGGTCGGCCAGGACGGCGTCGTACCCTGCCCAACGGGCAGGTCGCGGCGGCCGGATGGCGGAGCGAATTGCACGCAGACCGCATCCACGTGAGGGCCGAATCACATGACGGACACGGCGAACTTCCTGGCTCCGGGTTCCGGAGGTGGGCTGCTCGACGTCTTCCACCGCCGCTACCTGCTGCGACTTCTGGTTCACAAGGAGTTGAAGGCTCGGTATCACGGGTCGGTGCTGGGGATGTTGTGGTCGTACATCAAACCTGCGGTCCAGTTCGGAGTGTTCTACTTCGTCATCGGCGTGTTCTTCAAGATGAACTATGCGGTTGAGAACTATGCGGTTTACCTGTTCTCAGGAATCGTTGCGATGAACTTCTTTAGCGAAGCGTTCGGCAATGCGACCCGCTCGATCACCGGCAACTGGGCTCTCGTCAAGAAGATCTACCTCCCCCGCGAGCTCTTCCCGGTCGCATCGGTTTTCGTGTCGTTCATTCACTTCATCCCCCAGGTTCTCGTCCTCCTTGTGGGGTGTTTCGTCACGGGATGGCACCCGTCGGGGTGGCAGCTCCTTGCCGGGGTCGGCGCCTTCTTTGTCCTCGCGGTCTTCGCGCTGGGCGTCGGGCTGATTTTCGGCGCGCTCAACGTTGTCTTCCGAGACTTCGAGAACGTCGTCGACCTCATCCTCATGGTGGCCACCTGGGCCTCGCCGGTCATCTACACGTGGACCGCGGCGCGGGACGCCCTCGGCGATGGTGCCTTGTGGTGGCTCTACCAATGCAACCCCCTCACCACCGTCGTGGAGATCTTCCACTGGACTTTCTGGGCCCCGACGACAGGCGGCGCGGCCCCGATGCCCGCGCAGACCTGGACCTTCGTCATCATCGCCACAGGAATCTCCGTGGCGGTCCTGGCGATCGGTCAGCTCGTCTTCCGTCGTTTCGACGGCCGATTTGCGCAGGAACTCTAGATGAGCGACGGCGGAGAAGTGTCGATGAGTAGCGGACGTGAGCTGGACCGAATTCGCATCAATGAGGTGAGTAAGCACTTCACCCTGCGGCATACCCGCGCCGTGAAGGAGGTCGTGGTGAAGGGCCTCAAGGGGAGGCGTCGCGGCTTGAGCGAGCAATTCACCGCGTTGCGGGACATCTCGCTGACCGTCGGCGAGGGCGAGGCGGTTGCGCTGCTTGGCCGAAACGGCTCGGGGAAGTCGACGCTACTCAAGTTGATCTCGGGCGTCATGGGGGCAGACGAGGGCCGGATTGAGGTGCGCGGCAACATCGCTGGTCTGATTGACGTGGGAGCCGGGTTTCACCCGGATCTCACGGGGCGAGAAAACGTCTTCCTCAATGGGGCCATTCTCGGCATGACCGAGGCGAAGATCCACGAGCAGTTCGATCGGATCGTCGCCTTCAGCGAGATCGAAGATTTCATTGACAATGAGGTGAAGTTCTACTCCTCTGGAATGTTCTTGCGTCTGGCCTTCGCGGTTGCCGTGCACACTGATCCGGATATCTTCCTCGTCGATGAGATCTTGGCTGTCGGTGATGAGCCATTCCAACACAAGTGTCTCGACCGGATCCGCGAGCTGCGCGACGAGGGTAAGTGCCTCGTTATCGTCAGTCACGACTTAGACATGGTCTCCCGGTTCACCGAACGCGGCATCGTGCTCGACAAGGGCGAAGTGATCCATGATGGTCCGATCGATGACGCTGTGACCCTGCTGCGTCGGCGTGCGGAAGGCTGACCGGTGGGCCGCGACGACGGCCGGGAGACGGGCGCCATACATTGGGTTCGCACCCATCCCCACGGAAGGCAGGAATCGTGACCGACTTCATTCCCTTCGCACTGCCGGATATCGGTGACGCGGAGATCGAGGCCGTCGTCTCGACGTTGCGCTCGGGCTGGTTGACAACAGGGCCCAACGCGGCGGCCTTGGAGCGGGAGTTCGTCGAGGCGATGCACCCGAGCGCCCACGTGGGTGCGGCGCAGGTGCAGGCAGTTGCGGTGAACTCAGCGACCGCAGGCCTGCACCTGGCGCTGGAGGCCCTTGGGGTCGGCCCCGGCGACGAGGTCCTCGTCCCGACCTGGACCTTCACTGCGACCGCGGAGGTCGTCCGGTACCTCGGGGCGACCCCTGTCCTGGTCGATGTCCATCCCGACACC
>JAAYWF010000217.1 GCA_012516825.1 Lentimicrobium sp.
CAGCAGCTTTATCAATAGCAGGCACATAAGCAATAAATTGTTCCTGAAGCTCCGACTGTACTTTCTTAATATCGGGCAACATCAAATTATATCGTAAATAGGCAAAGTTCGATACTTTGTTGAAAGTCCAGAATGCGGAACTTTCAGAATATTCGAGTATGCTTCCATTACCTTCGGCGTAGGCTTCGGGCGCTCGTCTGATACCGGCATACATTGGGACATAAACCGTTGAGTTCGCATCGTCCACTCCAAACCATATAATACCCCCGATGTGATCGGGATAGTTGCGTCGCGACTGTGTTATGAACGAAAAAGCTGTTTGCTGTGTTACAGTAACACGCTCGTGAATATATGTTTTCCCATCCACTTCCCATGTGAGCGGACGCCAGCGATATGGCAATCCCCAAGGCCCTGCGCCAATATCTTGAGTCATATCATATTTTGTCCCTTGTAAATAATCGCGTTTAAATTCTATCAAATCCTTAACCGAAAGTTTTCGTTCTGGCTTGATATATAGTGGCATACGATTACTCAAATCATATCCCATTGCATAATTCTCATAAATATCCATACTGCTGTTTACTTTACGAAACATTGACCACACACGGGCTTCGCAAAAACGGGCAGCGCCAAAGTCAATCGGAGCATAAACATCTGAAAAACTAAAATCTTTATCATCACCATTAAAATAACCCATCTTACGTGCAAATGTGATAACATCGTGAGCATATATCACCCCGACATCGGGGAGCTCTATTTTATCCCAGCTTTTTGAGCTGATCGAAGAAACGCCGTCTTCTAAAGGAAAATTCATAATACGAGCATGATTGGCATGAGCCGATATGTACCCATCCGGAATTTTAACAGCTACCCAAACAGCTCCCTTGTTAGAATTTACATATTTCTTGTTTTTCTTATCATATTGTAAGTCAGTTCCTTTACCAACAATCTCCATTATCCATACTTCATAAGGATCAGAAATTGAGAAAGATTCGCCGGAGCTGTAATATCCATATTCTTCCACAAGCTTACCAATTACCATTATTGCTTCGCGTGCTGTGGCTGCCCTCTGAAGCGCCAAAAACATCAATCCGCCGTAATCCATCAGTCCTGTTGTATCACGCAGTTCTGGTCTGCCTCCGAATGTCGTTTCGCCAATTGCTACCTGTTTTTCGTTAATAAAGCCAACAACTGAATAGGTAAAAGGTGGATGTGGAATTTTGGCTAACGGCTTGTGTGTACCGCGGCAATACATTTCAAAATAAGAGCCCTCGGGCTTGGCGCCTCCTTCGAAATAATAAAGCTCGCCATAACGAATATGAGAATCGGCAGCATAACTGATCATCGAGGAACCATCAAAAGAAGCTCCGGGAGTTACCAAATAACTTGTGCATGGATAAAGTGTTGCTGATGCAAAAATTAAAATTATAAAAACTAAAAATGGACGGTTAAAAGTCATATCAGAACGATTATAATTGTTTAGGCGGCAAACCTATAAATTTTCGATGAAAGAGTCGTCAAAGTAAAATTTTAAAAAACGATTTGTCCGACTTCTATTTTTTAGTTGTTACTTTCAAGCCGGTAATTTATTATTTTTGCTTAAAAAAATTAATTTGAAGAAGATTGTTATTGAAATTGGCGCTTACAACATCGAATCGGCATTGATTGCTCAACGCTATGGCGCCGACAGGGTTGAGTTATGTTCTGGCTTTGCCGAAGGGGGTTTAACACCGGGGCCTGGGATGATAAATCTTGCCCGTAAGCTGCTTTCAATAGAACTTTATATAATGATCCGACCGCGTGAGGGCGACTTTCTTTATACCGATCATGAGTTTGAAACCATGATAGAGGACGTCGTTTTTGCAAAAAATGCCGGCGCTGATGGAATAGTTACAGGTCTATTACTTGCCGATGGAAACGTTGACGAGAAAAGAACAAGAATGCTTGTTGAAATTGCACATCCGATGAGGGTAACTTTTCATCGTGCATATGACATGACCAACAATCCTTATAAAGCATTAGAAACAATTATTTCAACTGGCACAACACGAATCCTTACCTCTGGTCAAAAGCCTGATGCCATACAAGGCGCCGGTTTGATTGCGAAAATAAACGAACAAGCAGCCGGCAGAATAAAAATAATGGCAGGCTGCGGGATAAAGGATTACAACGTTAGCGAGATAATAAAAAATAGTGGCGTAAAGGAAGTTCATCTTTCAGCCAAAGGATATACGAACTCCAAAATGACTTTTCGACAACCGGATCTCTTTATGGGTACTCCCGAAAGTGATGAATACATGAACTTGTTAACTGATGGAAAAATGATTGCCCGAATTGTGGAGATATTAAAAAACTAAACTCTATTGGAGAAATAACCTAATTTTGGATTCAAATTTTTGATCATGCTAAAAGGTTATCGGGGTAGGCTTTTCGATTTTAAATCAGATTCTGATGTTTCGTGCCTGAAAGAGAAGTATCGTTTTTTTGATGATGGATTGCTGGTAATAGAAGAGGGAAAAATTGTCGCTTCGGGTGATTATAGCCAAGTAATTAATAACCTAAATCAGGAAATAGATATTGAGTCCTTTGGAGAGTGTTTTATCCTTCCAGGTTTTATTGACGCTCATGTTCATTCGGCTCAAACGCAAGCTATTGCGTCTTATGGTAATCAGTTGCTCGATTGGCTTGAGGGCTATATCTTTCCAAACGAGCGCCAATTTGAACAACCTGAATTTGCTTTGGAACACACCCGCTTTTTTTTCAGGCAATTGCTGAAAAACGGCACTACTACTGCTGCAATATATCCTTCAATACATGATGTATCTGTAGAAGTCGTGTTTGATATTGCAAGTGAGCTTAACATGCGAGTTATTACCGGAAAGACATGGATGGATTGTAATGCCCCGGATTTTTTGCTGGAAGACCCGGTTCAATCTTACGAATCAACTCAAAAACAAATTGAAAAGTGGCACGAAAAAGGACGATTACATTATGCTATTACACCCCGCTACGCTATTACTTCATCTCCCAGATCATTTGAGTTAGCGGCTTCACTATTAAAAGACTATCCTCGTTTGTATCTTCAAACTCACGTATCAGAAAACAGACAGGAAGTCAAAGTGGTCAATCATCATTATTACAACTATAAAGGCTATTTAGATGTATACGATAGTTTTGGCCTATTAACCCCACGTACACTTTTAGGACATGGGATTTATCTTACTGATATTGAGTTTGAAAAAATTGCCGAAACAAAAGCCAGAATTGTACACTGCCCATCCTCAAACCTTTTCCTTGGTAGCGGCTTATTTGATTATCATAAAATTCTTAAATACGGCATAAACCTGGCAATAGGTAGCGATGTAGGCGGAGGTACAAGTTTCTCAATGCTTCAAAATCTAAATGACGCATACCGAATCTCTGCATTAAAAAACAATACATGTGATGATAATCCTCATAGTTTCGATACACTTGCCGCTTTAGATGCCTTTTATCTGATTACGCTCGGCGGCGCCAAAACGCTTTCACTAAATGATATGATCGGTAATTTTGACCCCGGTAAAGAGGCTGATTTTATTGTCATTGATCCTTTGCTTAACGAAGTGCTTACTTATCGAATTAAAAATGCCGACTCAATAGAAGATTTACTTTTTGCGCTAATGATTCTCGGCGATGAACGTATTATAAAAGCTACTTATCTGATGGGAAATCGTGTGTACAATAATAATGTGTACTTTGAAAAAAGTGATGCGTAAAACAATAGTATCCAAATAACGCCAGGACAAATAATGTAAACCATAACCATACGTTAACCGTATCATATTAAAATGATCAAAGTTGTGATTTTAATTGTTTAACAAAAATTTTTCGGTTGAAAAAACTCCTTGTCATAAGATTCAGTTCAATAGGAGACATTATATTGACAACTCCAATAGTACGCTGCCTTAAAAAGTATTTTCCCGAATGCGAGATACATTACCTTACTAAACAGGCATTCAAACCCATACTTAAAGCCAATCCCTACATTACAAAAATAATTACCATTGATAAAAGAATAAATGAAGCTCTTCCAATCCTGAGGGCTGAAAAATACGATTTCGTTGTTGATCTTCATAAAAATTTTAGGTCAATTGGTGTACGTTTAGCTCTTGGTGGAAAAAGCTCTTCTTTTCCTAAGCTGAATTTTAAAAAATGGTTACTTGTTAATTTTAAAATCAATCTGCTCCCCAATATTCATATTGTTGATCGCTATTTTGAGGCGATTGAAAGTATGGGCGTAAAAAATGATAATAGTGGTCTCGATTATTTTATACCTGAAATGGAACCTTCTGCTTTTGATCTGATTCCTGAATCACATCGCAGCGGTTATGTGGCGATGGTTATCGGTGGAAAACATAAAACCAAACAAATGCCGGTTGAACTATCGGTAAGGCTTGTAAAAGAAATCTCTTATCCGGTAATCATCCTTGGCGGGCCTGATGATTCAACCGAAGGCTCTATTATCGAAAGTGAAGCAGGAAACCAAGTTTGGTCGGCATGTGGCAAGCTAAGTATCAATCAATCGGCAATGCTTATTAAGCAAGCTAAAGTAGTGATAACCAACGACACCGGTCTGATGCACATTGCAGCAGCATTTAAAAAACAAATAATCAGCATTTGGGGCAATACGATACAGGAATTTGGGATGTACCCTTATATACCATCTAATAAAGATCTTTACAGGATTTTTGAGGTGAATGGCCTTGACTGCCGACCATGCTCAAAAATCGGTTTCGATAAATGCCCTAAAAAACATTTTAATTGCATGATGAAACAGGATATAAACGCCATTGCTATGTGTACCAGCAAAATGTGGGAAAATTAATTTGAATAACAATTGGAAATATATCCTACCTAAGAAAGAATACAGTTAAAAGTTTTGTATCGGTTTAAAGAAAACATCTCATCTTTTTGATTTTTCTTAAAAAACACCAAGTACGATATTCTCAATAAATCTGGATTTAACTGTATCGTTAAAGTTCAACGGACATTCACTCTACCCTTTCAATTATCTCACTTAACTCTAACCAGCGGTCAGTTTTTTGATCAATAATACGGACAATTTCCCCAACCTCTTCCGACCATATTCTATAATCTTCATGAGTACCTTCGCCCTGATTCATTTTGTCAATCAGATTGGATTTTCTTAATTCCAACTGCGCAATTTCATCTTCAAGTGTTTCATATTCCTTCACTTGTTTATAGGTTGGCTTATTTGTAAGTTTTTTACCCCTATTATCAGGTTTTTTTATAGGTTTATCTTTTGTATTTTTCTTTCTCTGTTTATTTTCTTCAATCTTCCACTGGCGATAAAATTCAGAATAGTTTCCATAGTAATCCTTTACCTTACCATCTCCTTGAAAAACAAATACATGATCTACAATATGATCCATGAAATAACGATCGTGCGATACAATGAGCAAGCAGCCTTCGTAATTTAGTAGAAATTCTTCGAGTTTGTTAAGTGTTTCGATATCGAGATCATTGGTAGGTTCGTCTAAAATTAGAAAATTTGGATTTCGTAAAAGGACGGTCAGAAGGTATAACTTTCGTTTTTCGCCTCCGCTAAGTTTTGAGAAATAGTTATAATGTACATCAGGATGGAAGTTAAAATAGCTGAGAAATTGCACCGGCGACATGCTGCCCTTTTTTATCTCAATCTGTTCGCCAATTTCTTTAACAATATCAATAATTCGTTTGTCTTCATTAATGGGTAGCCCCTCCTGCTGGAAGTATCCAAACTCAACTGTTTGCCCACGAACGATTTTTCCTTTATCTGGCTTTATTTCGCCCATGATGATTCGTAACAAGGTGGACTTACCGCAGCCATTTTTACCAACTATCCCGATCCTATCGCCACGGTTAAATGTATAGGTAAAATCTTCGAGTATCTTCTGCCCGCCATATTTTTTGCTTATATAATTAAGTTCCAGTATTTTCCCGCCGAGGCGTTGCATATTTACATTAAACTCTCTGGTTTCGACTTTACTCTTTTGTTTTGCTTTTTCCTCTAAATCATAAAAGGCATCTTCTCTTGCTTTTGGTTTTGTGGCTCGCGCTTGCGGCTGCCGGCGCATCCATTCTAATTCAGTATTATAGAGCGAACGGGCTTTTTCCAATCCAGCCATTTCCACCGCAAGCCGTTCAGCTTTTTTTTCTAAAAAATATGCATAATTACCTTTGTAACGATAGATGTTTCCACCATCGAGCTCAATGATTACATTGCAAACTTTATCGAGGAAATAACGATCGTGAGTAACAATGAAAAGGCTCAGATTCTGCCGGTCTAAATAATTTTCCAACCATTCTATCATGGTAATATCAAGATGGTTGGTAGGCTCGTCAAGTATAATAAAGTTTGCCTCTTCGATGAGGGCTTTTGAAAGAGCTACTTTTTTGCGCATCCCACCAGATAGAGCTCCAATTTTTTGATTTAAATCGTTGATATCAAATTTACCTAAAATCTCTTTGATTTTTGCTTCGAAATCCCATGCATGCAACTCATCTATCCGATTGATCACCTGTCCTAACAATTGCTGGTTTACAGTTTTTTGAGCAATTAGCTCCTCGTACTGTTTAATTAGTGTAACAAGAGCGTTGTCGGAATCGAAAAGATAATCGAGAACAGACTGATCTTCATCCATTTCGGGGTTTTGAGGAAGGTACGAAATAGTAATGTCGTTACCCATAGTTATTTTACCCTCATCGGCTATTTCTTCGCCGGCTAATATCCGTATTAAGGTGCTCTTACCTGCGCCATTGCGGGCAATTAAAGCTACTTTTTGCCCAACCTCAATACCAAAAGAGATGTTTTCAAAAAGAAGTTTTTCGCCAAATGATTTTGTAAGATTTTCAACAGTCAGTAAATTCATCTAATATCAACGATGAGTAAATTTTTTGCAAAGTAAGCAAACAAAACTCAAGCGTTATCAGAGCAATTTATTACTAAGCATTATTACCAAAGCATAATCTTATCTAACTGCTTAAAGTTAGCTCTTTATTGTTGGCGATAATAATGCTCTATTTGGTATCTAAATTAAAATGCTATAACTTATAAACATGAGATAGCAATTGAATTATCGCCCTGAAAGCAATTCAGCTTTTTTATGGTAAGAAATTTAAAAAAGACTCCGTTTATAGCGGATTGGCAGTCATTTTAATATTAAAGCTGAATTTTAGAGTGAAATTCAAAGGGGTTTCGTTGACTGTGCTGGTAAAAGAGAGCTTAAACTGGTGGGGTGAGTTTTCTATAAGAGAAGCCATTTTATCAATTCCTTCTTGATTAATATCAAGTTTGGTTGGTGTATTAACCAATGGCTGCAGCAATTGATCTTTTACAGTAGTAATCACAGTAACATCGTCATTTTCATTAAGTACACTTAAAGTAGCTTGAACAATCTGTTGTGTTTCCGAACCATCAAATTCTGTTAACCAATATTTTACCTCTTCAATCTGGATGTCTTTGATTTTGTCGCCATATTTTTTAATTAAATCTTGTTCATTTTTCATATCCACTAATACAGCATGAGAAAAAGTGTGATCTTCAGAAAAGACTTTCACCTCTAATTCATAGATAAAGTTTTCAGTAACGTCAAGCGTATCTTCGCATCCTGAAAGGAAAAGCATACCGGAGAAAGCAATGATAAGAAAGAGAATTTTTGTTTTCATAACAGATTTTACTAGTTAGTTAATAATTTTATTTCCATAACAAAAATAATCTATTCCTACAAACTTCAAAACTGATTGAAAAATGTGATTAAATAAGATGGTGTAATCCCATTGAACAATATTTCAAACAACAAAAATTGTTTTTCACGGCACAAAAACTTATAATTAATGATTTTTCTATCCACTTTTTAAGTGCAGCTCAATTTTCAACAACTCAAAAATCTACTCTAAGAAAAACTCATAATTTATAATACGTACTTTTGCGGCAAATTAAATAGAGATAAAGATATGAATTACGATTTAATAGTCATTGGTAGCGGTCCTGGTGGATATGTAGCTGCAATAAGAGCCTCACAGCTTGGAATGAAGGTAGCTGTAGTAGAGAAAGAATCATTAGGCGGTATTTGCCTCAACTGGGGATGTATTCCAACCAAAGCTCTTCTTAAAAGTGCGCAGGTATTCAATTATATGAAAAAGGCTGCGGAATATGGAATAAAACTTGACCACACACCCGAAGTTGATTTTAGTAGTATTGTAAAACGAAGCAGAGATGTTGCTGCTGGGATGAGTAATGGCATAGCCTATCTCTTTAAAAAAAACAAAATTGATATCCTCTCCGGATCGGGTAAGGTAAAACCAGGCAAAATAGTGGAAGTAACCGATAACGAAGGTAAAAAGCAAGAGTATTCAGCAAATCATATCATCATTGCAACGGGCGCACGTTCCCGGGAACTGCCTAACCTTAAACAGGATGGAAAAAAAATTATTGGTTACCGTCAGGCAATAACTCTTGATAAAAAGCCTGAAAGCATGGTAGTTGTTGGTTCTGGGGCTATCGGTTCTGAGTTTGCCTATTTCTACAATTCGATTGGCACCCAGGTTACTTTGGTTGAATTTATGCCTAATGTCGTTCCACTTGAAGATGAAGAGGTTTCTAAACAACTTGCTCGTTCATTTAAAAAAGCCGGTATCAAAGTCATGACCAATTCTACTGTTGAATCAGTTGACACAAAGGGCGAAAGATGTAAGGTTACGATCAAAACCAAGAAAGGTGAGGAAATTGTTGAGACTGATATTGTTTTGTCGGCCGTAGGTATTACAACTAATCTCGAAGGAATAGGCTTGGAAGAGGTGGGTATAAATTATGAAAAAGGTAAGATCATTGTTGATCAATTTTATCGTACCAACGTAGATGGTTATTATGCTATTGGCGATGTTGTTAGTGGACCCGCCCTTGCGCATCTTGCTTCGCATGAAGCTATAACCTGTGTTGAAAAGATTGCCGGCAAAGATGTACAACCAATTGATTACGGCAATGTTCCGGCCTGCACTTATACAATTCCAGAGGTGGCTTCGGTAGGTATGACGGAAAAGCAAGCCATAGAGGCTGGTTATGAGATAAAGGTTGGAAAATTTCCTTTCTCAGCATCAGGTAAGGCAAGCGCCGCTGGCAACAAAGAGGGTTTTGTAAAGGTAATATTCGATGCAAAAAATGACAAATGGCTTGGTGCACACATGATTGGCGATAATGTTACCGAAATGATAGCAGAGGCTGTAGTTGCACGTAAACTTCAAACTACCGGAGAGGAGATAATCAAAACTATTCATCCGCACCCGACAATGTCAGAAGCTATTATGGAGGCTACTGCAGCAGCTTACGACGAAGTGATACACATATAAAAAGCAAAAACGAAAGCTCTGCTGAAATCAGTTGCCAGCAGAACAAGATGTTTTAAAAACATTCATTATTGAAATCAATCAGAAAAACCTTGTTGAATGATCTGGTTATTGCTGTATAAAGCCAGCACATGATTTCTACATCCATTTTATTCTCTTTTAACATGGGTTGTTCAATAAAAACTCTATTCTATTGCCCACTTAGTGTTCTATGACATGTAAGTACATAAGTAAACGTAAGCGTTAGAGCAACCGATGTTAAAGTATTTAGTGAAATATTGAGCTCTGTTTATGATTGACCAGGATAATCTATCAATCTAATTTTTGCTATACAAAACGAAATCTATTGATGATACTGATTTTTTCATCTCCTTTACTTCAATAATATTTCCTTTTGCAATTAGATGCCGACTTTACTTAAGCGCCTATTAATATGATTTGTAATCAGCGCCAATAAAAAAATGAGAAAAATGCTTTTGGGGCGATGGTACTTTGGATTTTCATAGGGTTTTAAGTTTGGGAGCGGGGGATATGAATAGAAATGAAAAAAGTGGAGGTGTTGAATATATCCCCCTGTTTTTGGTTAAACTCCCAAACTACCCCTTAAAACCAATACTAAAAAACAAAAATATTACAATCCGCGCAAATATAAACTCTTTTAAGGAGATACAACAAATTTCTTTTACTTTTTTGAATACAAATACCTAAATACAGAGTAAAACTTAAAAATCCTAACATGCTTTAAATCAAAATTGAATTTTTAAAATTATTAGTTCAACTCGAAAAGAGCCTTCTATTAACATACTCAATACTAACCTACCACTCCTCTTCAGGATTTTTATATCTCTCTTTAAACTCGTTTATTGACAGCGCCTCTTCAAGTTTAAAATGGCCTATGGCGCTACGGCACAACGAAGACAAATATGCGCCGCTATTGAGAGCTTTTCCAAAATCATTGGCAAGTGCACGGATATAGGTTCCTTTACTACAACGAATACGAAAATTTACTTGAGGTATCTTAACCGAA
>JAAYWF010000218.1 GCA_012516825.1 Lentimicrobium sp.
GTAATTTACCTGTCCTTTAGAATTTCTTCTTCGCAGCTTGTCAAGATGTCGGTCGAAACGTTCTGGCTCGGTAAAAAAGTCGCAATCAGGGAAATAACTATCCATGATACCTACACAATCAAACGGATCGAGTGCTGCTACCAACCTGTTACCAGTATCGCGTATTGCTTTCAGATGTCGTGGTGCAATGTATCCTGCAGCTCCTATCAATGCAAAATTGTAGTTATTCGTCATGTTATGGTTTTTTTTTAAAAATATGCAAAAGTAGAAATAAAAATTCATTCCACTTACTAACAACCTTCTTTCATCGCGGCTTCAAATTATTGTATGGAAGCTATATCTTTTAACAGTCTATTGTTTCGGATTATTTACCAACCCTAAACCTTTAGCTAACAAATCAACAATATGAATGGTTTTCAGATTAATGTTTTGTTGTTTTATATACCCTTCGAGGTGCATTAAACATGACAGGTCGGCCGAAACAATGTATTCTGCTCCAGTTTCCATTGCGTAAGCTACTTTTTGTTCGGCCAGTGCAGTAGAGATTGGCTCGAATTTGATAGCGAATGTCCCACCAAATCCACAACACTCCTCTGTTTTTTGCATTTCAATGAGTTGAAGGCCTCGTACTTTGTTTAAAAGCTTTCTTTGGGAATCGCCTAACTTGTATTCTCTAAGCGCTGCGCATGAATCGTGATAGGTAACTTTTGCCGGAAAAGTTGCGCCAACATCCTCAATTTGCATTTTATTTACTAAAAAGTCGGTAATCTCCCAAAGATTTGACCGGAGTTTTCGGTTTTCAAGGTGCCAAGGAGAGTTATAAAACAGCTTTTCGAAGTGGTTTTTTATATAACCAAGACATGACGCTGATAATCCTACAACCGGTCGGCCATTATTAAAATCCTGAATGAATTTTACTCCCAGCTCTGTAGCTTCTTCACGAAAACCACTGTTAAACGCCATTTGACCACAACAGGTCTGTTTTGGATTGTAATGGACTTCGACATCAAGCTTCTCAAGTAACTTAATCATATTGAACCCAGTTTCAGGGTAAAATTGATCTATAAAACATGGGATAAAAACATCAACTACCATTGGTATGCATTTTAGTAAATTGGGACAAAAGTAAAATATTTTAATCCAGATTAAACATTTGGCAATCCTTTACCAAGGCTTTACCACAACAAAAGTAATAGTTTGACTCGTTAGAGATTTCTATTGTGTTATTTTATTTGAGTCGAATCATTTTTATTACTTATTAAATATTGTTAATTTTAATGGAAATTTTAAAAAATAATATTCTAAAATTACTTTTTGTAAATTTTGCAATATAATTATAAATCAATTAGTTAGTTATAAAATTATAAGTTTACAAGAAAATTAGATTTTTTTTATTCCAAATTGCAAAAAAGAAGATAAATTTACTTTAAATAAAAATTTTTAAATTTGCCTTCTCGTAAATTTAAAAAGGAAGTTTATGATTAAATCTTTCATTGTATTAATCTTTATATGCCAATTTTTTAGGTGTTAAGATTAATAAGTAATTCAAAGTATTTTTACATTAACATGTTATAAATCAAGAAATTAAATATTTTACTCACTCAACTATTTATTTATTAACTTAATTCAAATGTTTATGAAAAAAGTTACATGTTTGTTCGTTGCGTTTGTGTTGTCATTCATGATGATACATATTAATGATGTTCGAAGTCAGGTGATGATTGGCAATGGAACCGTTGTTGGGCAACGGTTGCCAATTAATGCGTTTTTTGGCTACTCCTATTCGCAGGTTATTTATCTGGCTTCCGAAATTGGCGCTTCTGGAGATATTAATGCTATCTCTTGGAGTTTTAATGGAACCAGTTTAACTAATTCTAATGACTGGACAATATACCTTGGTCATACCACAAAGACTGAATTTGACAGTAATAGTGATTGGATCCCAATAGGGGAATTAACGCAGGTGTATAGTGGCGAATTTACCAGTCCTACCGGACCTGGATGGATAACAATACCAATCTCAGATTTTCCTTATGATGGAACAAGTAATTTAGTAATTGCTGTGGATGAGAATAAACCATTATACAATGCTAGTGCAGATGATTTTCATTGCACTGCGGTTAGTGGAAATCGTGGTATTCTCTATTTCTCTGATCAAACTAATCCTGACCCTGCATCTCCTCCTGATGCCAACGTCAGAAGAGAATATATTGCCAATGTGATTTTAGGCGGAATACAACAGGATTGTCCGTCTGTAATTAATCTTACCGCTACTAATATTACCATCAACAGTGCGCTTCTTGGATGGACTCCCGGAGGCGACGAGAACTTGTGGAATATAGAATATGGACTTAAAGGCTTTGAATTGGGTCAAGGGACTCTCATTACCGATATTGCTGACAATCCATACCTTTTAAGCGGCCTTACCTCAGCTACCACGTATGATTTTTATGTACAGGCCAACTGTGGTGGCGGTGAATTAAGTATCTGGATGGGACCTGCCTCATTTCTCACAGAGTGTGAGACTATGGAACTGCCATATTTTCAGGATTTCACCGGCGTAGCTGTTAATACTATTCCCGTTTGCTGGACACGAACACATAACAACTGGAGCGTGCAATCTAGCAGCAGTGCCGGAGGTACATCGCCGGAGATAAGACTTTACTGGGCGCCTTCATTTACAGATTTATCCATGCTTCAATCTCCTGTTTTCAACACTGTTGGCAAGACAGTATTGTTATTGGAATTTAAACACTATCTCAGCCATTATGCTATACCATATACCGTAGGCATAAAAACATCATCCGATGGCATTACCTGGAACACTGTCTGGGAAGTTTCTCCTTTAGCCAATATTGCTGCGGAGACAAAAGAGGTTATTATCAACAATAGCGATGTTGGTTCGCCTACTTTTCAGTTTGCTTTTTTCTTTGATGGTAATATTTACAACATTAACAACTGGAACATAGATGATGTTACGTTATTTGCGCCTGAGTATGGTACTCTTAGCGGCTATGTGACTGAGGTTACTCGTGGTGTTATTGAGGGCGCTCGTGTTTTTAGCGGCAGCTACGAAGCCTTTACCGATGCTACAGGCTATTATGAGATTGCCGATATGATAGTAGGTGTATATGATGTTACCTGCGAAGCCGATGGTTATGTCTCTGTAACAGAGGTTGGTGTAGAGATTTTTGCTAATCAGGTTACCGAGCTTGATTTTCAATTAGGAATTCCAAATATCTCTGTAGATCCTCAGTCCATCTCAGTATCTTTAGAGTCAGGTAGTACGACTTCTGAAATTCTGACTATTTCTAACGCGGGAGGTACTGCGCCTTTGACTTGGAGCGCCAAGGTTAATATCCTGTCTGATCGTCAAAGCTCATTACCTATTTTAACCCAGCAGCAGCCTAAGGTTATTGGAGCAGATGAAGTAAATCCTAATCCATCCGGTGTTAAGCCGGATTATACTGATGAATTGTTTGACCTCTTGGCCTCTTTCCCGGTGAATGATGTTGGAGGCACATATAGTTTTGTTTGCGATGGTGATTTCCTTTATACCGGACGTTGGAATGCTAACGGATATGATAAATACTCGTTAGAAGGTGAATTTCTTGAGCATTTTGAAATTCCCGGCGCTGGCAATACCAGGGACTTGACTTATGATGGTCAGTATTTTTATGGTTCTCCTAATAGCGCTACTATTTATCAGATGGATTTCGATAACAAGACTCTTGTAAGCACCATAACTGCTACCGGTAATATTATACGTGCCATATCCTATGATTCAGACAATGATGCTTTTTGGGTTACTTCTAATAATTTCAATGGTCCTTTCAAACTTATCAGCCGTACAGGAGAAACATTGCAGACTCTTGCTACTACTGTTACAGGTATAAGTGGTATTGCTTATGATAATGTATCAGAAGATGGTCCGTTCTTGTGGGCTTA
>JAAYWF010000219.1 GCA_012516825.1 Lentimicrobium sp.
CATAGATATGAAAGGCAGATTTGCTGATATTTCGCTATCCAATATGGCCGAAAAATCAAATGCTTCAATTCAAGAGGAAATATTATTGCACGGACCTACATCTGTTATACCGAAAGCAATTGCCAGCAGAGCCGTTGGTGACGATTGCAATGACCCGATAATAGTTGGAGAGTTGCCCTATACAGATGTTAATACAACTTGTGGCCGTGGTAATACTTATTCAACGACTTGTCTCGGATCATACGATGGTGGCGAAGACATTGTTTATCAGCTTACGCTTACTGAGGCTAAAGTAGTTACCCTCAACTTAACAACAACGACTACATGGACCGGTATGCTGATTACTCAGGAGTGTCCTATTGGTGAAAACTGTGTTGATTATGTAACTGGTTCCTCTGGAAATAAGACTCTGACGGTTACTCTGACTCCCGGTACCTATTTTATTATGATGGATACCTGGCCATCACCTGCCTGTATTAATGAGTTTACACTTGAAATCACTGCTGAAGATCCTTGTTCTGTAGAGTGTCCTGCAGGAGCTATACCCGAGTCTGAGCTTTGCGGTGAAGACTTAAACGGCGGCTGTAATGCTACCCCCGTAGCTTTTGAATCAATCGCTAATGGCGATGTAATTTGCGGTACAGCATGGGCTGATGATGGATCTCGCGATACCGACTGGTACGAGCTTATAATTACCGAACCACAAATTCTTACCTGGACAGTAACTGCTGAATTTCCAGTTTATGCATTCATCATTGATGGAAATAATGGATGCGACGGACTTGAAATAATTAGCGTTGGTCTAGCTGATCCATGTGTGCCTGCAGTAGCAACAGCTACGGTTATTCCCGGTACATACTGGCTGTGGGTAGGTAATCAGACTTTTGATGGTAACCCGTGTGGCGCATTTAATAACTATGTCGCTGAGCTTACTGCTGAAGAGACCTTCATAACATATTACAATCTCTACCGTGATGATGAGATGATCAATACGCTTTATAAGACTTACTATTATGATGAAGATGTTGAACAGGGCGAGACTTACTGTTACTCGGTTGAGCAGGTTCTCTTCCCCGAAGTTGTCAGCGGAATGTCAAATATCCTTTTTGCAGAAGTGCCAATCCAGCCTATTATTTCAGTCAATCCTGAAGCTTTGATTGAGTTCCTTGAAGTTGGAGTAATAGCCGGACAAATTTTGTCAGTGCATAACAGTTCAGTAGGTGATTTGAACTTTGCAGCTTCTATAATATTTGGTAAGAACGCTGTAAAAGTCTCCGGCTCTGATATTACATATCCTCAGTCATTAGGTACACAGGAAGCTGCTGATGTAGCAACTGAAGTTGGCAGTAATAATATTGGCGGTTATTCGGTGCCAATAGCAGGAACAAAAGATTTGTTGTTCAACAATGGCCCGTTCGAAACTGGTCAATGTGCTACTACATTAGCTCCCGAGAGCGCTATTGGTCAACCAGCCAATACTTATGGATTCAATATGAATAAGGGGTTTGGTTATTCGGTTGCTGAAGACTTTACAGTGCCTGCCGGCATGATGTGGGGGATCGAATCATTTGAGTTCTTTGGTTATCAAACCGAGTCATCAACAACATCTACCTTTACTGGCGTTTTTGTTCGTATCTGGGACGGTAATCCAATGGAAGAAGGCAGTTCAGTTATCTGGGGCGATAATGCAACCAATTTGATGACCTTAACTGAATTTACAGGTATTTACAGGGTGTCAGCTACATGTGAAACCACTCGCCCAATAATGAGAATTGTTGCCGGTACATCTGGTTTAGAATTAAATGAGGGAACATATTGGGTTGAGTTCTCAACTACAGGTAGTCTTGCATCTGGTCCATGGGTAATCTTAGTTTCTTTACCAGGCTCTACTCCGGTTGGAAATGCATTACAATACACTGGCAGCTGGAGCCAACTTGAAAGTCCTACTGGGTCAGGTAATTATGTAGGCCTGCCATTCCTTGTAAATGGAACTTCTGGAATACCATGGCTCACTATTGACCCGGAGTTAGGCTCAGTAAGTGGTGTTAGTCAGTTTGATATCAATGTAACGTTCGATGCAACAAATCTTGAGGACGGCATTTACTATGCAAGTATTTTGATAAATTCGAATGATCCTGTTACTCCACAATTCAACGTTCCGGTAACACTGTTCGTTGGCGAACATCCTTCGCAGGATATCCTTATTCCTTTGGGCTGGAGCGGATGGTCGGCTTATATTAACCCGATGGGAACTTCGTTTGAAAATGTTGTTGCTTCTGTTGTTAATGATATGGTTATCACACAACACTTTACCGAAATGTTCTGGCCACAATATGGCATTAATACTATGGGTAATTTTACCAGCGATCACGGCTACATTTCAAAGATGAGCGCTTCTGCTACCCTATCCATAGAAGGTATGATGGCTGTTCCTACCATCATTTTGAACGCCGGTTGGAATCTCTTCCCGATCCTCGTTGATTGCAACCTTGATGCTGCTGAAGTATTTGGAGGCATAACAGGTTTTATCATAGGTTACGAAGTTGCCGGAAACGGAATTTATTATCCTGCAGGTAGCATTGCCACTCTTACCACCCTTGTATCCGGTAAGGCATATTGGGTAAAGGTATCTGGAGCTGCCACCTATACTTTCCCTGAGTGTGTTAAAGGGGCAAAAGCATCTTATATTGCTCCTTTGCGCCATACAAATACTACTCCATGGAACGAGCCAACCTATACGAGCTCAAGTCATATCGTGGTATTTAATGCTGACGCTTCGGTATCGTTTGCTAAGGGCGATATGATAGGCGCCTTCACTAATGATGGCGCTTGCGCCGGTTTGACACTTTGCGATGGTAAAGCTGTTTCGTTGGCTCTCTTTGCCGATGATATTACTACCTCGGTAAAGGATGGTTTTGTTCAGGGCGAATCTCTCACCTTTAAGCTTCATCGTCAGAGCAATGATACTGAGTATAACCTTGTCGTAAGCTACAGCAGTCAGGCTCCTAACTACGATGGTTTATTCGAAGCCAATGGTTTGTCGGTCATCAACAATGTTACCATGTATGCTACAGGCATCGGTTCTCAAGATTTGACCAGCCTCACAGTCTATCCTAATCCTTCACAAGGTCTTTTCAATGTATCGGTAGATAACC
>JAAYWF010000220.1 GCA_012516825.1 Lentimicrobium sp.
GGCCTACTGAAATGCCGGCATGGGCGCCTCCTATAATCACATGAACATCGTTATAACATACCGATATCCTTATCTGATCGGCAGGACGCATGGCCGAAAAAACACCATAAGTAGAGAATACCGGTATTTTACCCGACAATGCCAATCCTGCAGCCACACCAACACAGTTTTGCTCGGCAATACCTAATGAAAAAAATCTATCAGGAAAGGCCGCCTTAAAAAAATCAAGACTGACGGAAGAGGTGATGTCAGCGCCAAGAGCAACAACATTACTATTCTTTTGAGCCGCAGCCAGCACACCTTGGCCAAAGCCAATCCTTGTAGGAACATCTGATCTTTTTAGTCTCATATTTATTTTGCAGTAAATTCGTGTTTAACCTCAAGCCATTTAGGATACATCAATGTATGCTGACCGACCATTATTGACGGTTTTAGCTTAATCATTACCCTCGCCGACTGACCAGACCCGTCCACAAGCCCGATAGCAGTATTGATAATCTTATCTTTCGTTTCGCCTTTCAACACCTCTGAGAGGTTGAAATTTATCTTTACAGGCAAAAGGCCGACACCTTGCGGCTCAGCAACAAATCTCTCATTAACGGACCCATCGAGCATTTGCATATCATCAATAAAAAGGATCCAATCGAGGCGGTTCATCGAAGCCGGCTGTTGGTTTGGATTTTTTACCAAAAGGTTAAGGTTAAACGTCAGTGGCAAGTTGTTGCTTAATAAAGCATTTGTTATTGCTAATACATCTAATGTATTTATCTCCGACACATTGCTTATCCCCGAAACATCCACGCCGGCAAGCCTGACGTCGGAAAGATTTTGGATTTTAAACTCACAATTGGAAAGCATACGAGCGCCCTCTGCCTGCTGTAATAAATCACAGGACGACATTACAAACAGCACTATTGATAACAAATAAATACCTTTTCGCTTCATATACGCCAAATTAGTTAGTTATGCCGTCGGACAATAGTGTGTTGATAAATCTAACAGCTTCAGCCTGCGTGGGAACTTTTCCATGCCAACGGTAGTCATTCTCTATCTCCGGTATTCCTTTACCCATCAGTGTATTTGCAAGAATTACAACAGGCTTCTCGACTATGGATCTTGCCTTTTCGAAGGCATGGATCAGCTCGTCAATTGAGTTTCCATCACATTCGATAACATACCAGCCAAAAGCTTTCCATTTATCAGCAAGCGGTTCTATCTCCATCACATTTTTCACTCGACCGTCAATCTGAACACGGTTTCGGTCAACCAGGGCAATCAAGTTATCCAAATTATAATGCGATGCGCTCATCGCGGCTTCCCATACCGATCCCTCCTGCAATTCGCCATCGCCTAAAACAACATAAACTCTACGCCTATTTTTATCCATCTTATCGGCTAATGCCATACCAACAGCTACCGATAATCCTTGACCCAGCGAGCCGGCCGACAGCTCAATGCCCGGCAGCCCGTGGTCGCGCCCGGGATGCCCCTGCAACCTCGACCCAAGCTTACGAAGAGTAAGCAACTCCTCTCTATCGAAATAACCCGAATTGGCAAGCGCAGCATAAAGTATTGGAGCAACATGACCTATGGATAAAACCAAACGGTCGCGCTCAGACCATAAAGGCTCGGCAGGATTATGTTTCAGCTCATGAAAATAGAGTACCGCAAAAACATCTGCAAGACCAAGACTGCCCCCTAAATGACCACTGCCGGCAGAAGTAAGGCTTCTGATAACATCAACCCGAAGCTCACGAGCTTTGATCTCTAATTCACTGATCGAAAAAATAGACTTCATCCTATTAATTAAAAAGAATATCGGCGAAAATAAACAATTTTCAAATATGGACAATACATAATAATGACTTATTAATCATAGTACTGAGCGTGTTTAGATTAAACTAAAAAAATGCAAACTCTTAAAACCGATTACAAAGAGAACTTTATCAGCGTTAACAAAAAGAGCAAACTTTACAATACGTTTTATGCTTATCCAACACTTAACCATGATTGGCCTAATAAAATCAACAGTTCGGTCAAAAATGCGCTTTCTATTGCCTAACTAAGTAAAATTCGGCTCTATGGTCTTTGGCTCCACAACGGCGACGCAGTCGGGCAGTGTAAAGTAATATTACAATAGATGGATGTAAAATGTAAAGTAGATGATATGATAAGTATTATCATTTTTAACAAAAAATAACATACATATCTAAGATATTTTATTATCTTTGTAGTTGATTTTTATTATTTTTTAAATAAAAAAAACTTACGTGAGGTGAGAAAGCTAAATTTTCAATATAGCCCCATACGTAAAAACACTTCGGCCATAGGCTGCAAACCCCTAAGAGGAGGGAACTATGAGACGAAACAAATACTTTTCAAGCCCTCTTTTTACCGAAAGTTATTCCCTCCTTAGGCAAAGATTTCTTCTTTTTACCCATCTTACCTACAACAGCATCGCTGGGGA
>JAAYWF010000221.1 GCA_012516825.1 Lentimicrobium sp.
AATTAGAAAGGAGAATGCTTTTAGACACTTACACAACCTTTGGTTGCGAAGATGGAAAGCCAACCTTTCAATACAGCCTTTTACATGGTGTAAAAGATGGTTATTTGGTTAATCCTTGCGTTGTAGATGCAAGAACGGAAATAACCACACAGCTTTTACGCGATGAAGGTTACACGGTTGAAATAACAGACGATGAAGGCGAAGAAACTTCAACCACTTTTTCGCAACGTGATTTTGAAAAGAAACTGTTTTCTGAAAACACAAACCGCATTTTTTGTAAAACCTTTTTAGAAAACGCATATAGAGACCCCATATCAGGCGAAATTGGTAAATCAATCGTATTCTGTGTAAGCCAAAACCATGCTGCTAAAATCACTCAAATTCTGAATGAATTTGCTGACAAAATGTTTCCGGGCAAATACCAATCTGATTTTGCCATGCAAGTTACCTCATGGATACCAGATGCACAGCAATTAACGATTAACTTTACTAACAATCGTTTAGGTGGCAAAGGAAACTTTCATGATTTATACCAGACAAGTAAAACCCGCGTATGTGTTACAGTTGGAATGATGACAACAGGTTATGATTGCCCTGATATTTTGAATGTCTGTTTGATGCGACCTATTTTCTCACCAACCGACTTTTGAATATACCCCAATAAATTGGACGGCAAGTTAAGCTACAAAAAAGAAGTAACTTGCCATGATGATTAAAGAGAGACAAAAGTATGATCGGGATTTCAAGCAGAAAGCGGTTGAACTCTCGTTTGCTCGAGGCAATGCCAAGGAGATTGCCCGGGAGTTAGGGATCCGTCCTGAGTTATTATACCGTTGGCGGAGAGAGTACCAGCGGTATGAAAAGAATAGTTTTCCAGGTAAAGGAAAGCCGAAGATGACTGATCTGGAAAGAGAGGTTGCCCGACTTAAAAGTGAGCTTCGGGACGCTAAGATGGAGAGAGACATCTTAAAAAAGGCGGTAAGCATCTTCTCCAGGAGCGATGGAAAATCTACCAATTTATAAGCGATCACCGCACCAGATTTACCATTGAGAAGATGTGCGAAGTATTTAAGGTGAGAAAAAGCAGCTACTATCAATGGCTGAAAAGTGGTCCATCCCTCCGCTGGCAGGAGAATGAAAAACTTCTGAGAGAGATCATGGACATTTTTGAAGGAAGTGATCAGACCTATGGTAGCCCGAGGATGACAAAAGAGTTGAAAGCACGCGGAATGATAATATCCCAAAACCGGGTTGCCAAAATGATGCGAGCTGCTGGTATTCGAGCCAGGAAGCCGAAGAGATTTGTTGTGACAACTGATTCCAAACATAATTATCCGGTTGCTCCTAATATTTTAAATCAGAAATTCCGGGCCACAAGGCCAGCACAAATTTGGGTTTCTGACATAACATATGTGCGCACGAAAAGCGGCTGGCTATATCTGACAGTGATTATTGATCTATATGACCGGAAGGTAATTGGCTGGTCAATGAGTAAGGGTTTATCAGCAGCGGAGACCATCATTCCTGCATGGATGATGGCCACATGGAAACGCCCTGTTACCCAAAATTTAATTTTCCACTCGGACCGGGGGATCCAGTATGCCTGTGATGAGTTTTCTAACATACTCAAAGCAAATAAGCTGATAATCCGCAGTATAATACTACCCGAAATTCGGACCACTGGTTTAGATGAAAATTAACAATTAAATTTACCAGTGCGTTATGAAGAAAACAAGAAGGAAATTTACAGGAGCCTTTAAGGCAAAAGTTGCAATTGAGGCGCTCAAAGAGCGTGAGTCACTTGCTGAATTATCAAAACATTTTGAGGTCCATCCTAACATAATCAGTAAATGGAAAAAGGAGTTTTTACAGAATTCTGCTCAGGTATTCGATCAGCAATCGAAAGAAACGGTAAAAGAAATTGATGTAGAAAAACTCTATGCTAAGATCGGCCAGTTGGAAATAGAGAATGATTTTCTAAAAAAAAATCTAAGCAAAATTGGACTGTGAGAGAACGATTAAATATTGTTGACAGTGAGCATGTTCTGAGCATCCGGCGGCAATGTGAACTTTTATCGGTTCACAGAAGTGGTTTGTATTATAAACCCCAGGGGGAGAAAAAAGATAATCTCGAGATCATGCGGATCATGGACGAGCACTATCTGAAGCATCCGACTCAGGGAGTTTTGCGTATGCAGGACTTGCTGTTGAGTCTGGGAATTGTAGCTAATCATAAACGAGTTCGCAGGCTTCTTCGGCTGATGGGGTTGATGGCAATATATCCAAAGAGGAACCTGAGCAAATTGGGGCTTGTGAAATATATTCGCCCTTACTTGTTGAAGGGGCTGAAGATTGAACGCCCAAATCAGGTCTGGGCCATCGACATAACCTATATTCCCATGAAGAACGGCTTTCTTTATTTAACGGCTATAATAGACCTTTACAGCCGCTATATCGTTGGCTGGGGGATATCCAATACTCTTGATGCTGAAGCTTCATTATCGATGATGAAACAAGCTATTAAAGAACATGGCAAACCGGAGATCATAAACTCTGATCAGGGCAGTCAGTTTACTTGTGAAGACTGGATTGAGCATTTGACAAAAGAAGGCATCATTGTTAGTATGGATGGTAAAGGCAGAGCCATTGATAATATAT
>JAAYWF010000222.1 GCA_012516825.1 Lentimicrobium sp.
AGCAACAGCAGTAGTTCCATCAACATCGTAATCTCCATAAATAAGGATTTTTTCCTGCCTTCGTATTGCATTTTCTATCCTTTCAATAGCTTTATCCATATCCTTCAGTAGGAAAGGATCGTGTAGATGTAAAAGTTTCGGCCTGAAAAACGAACGCGCTTCATTAAAAGTTTTAATACCCCTCTGAACCAAAAGGTTCGTGAGTAATGTATTGATGTTCAATTCGTGAGAAAGCCGCTGTACTATTTCAGGATCACCTCTTTCTTTGATTACCCATCTTTTGTTCATTAAGAATTTTTTGTAAAAATAAGAATTTTCCTTCAAACTTTTTAATAAAGTTTAATGAAAACAGAAAGATTTTATCTATAAAAGATATAATCTCCTTTTAATCAAATGCTTGCTGTTGATTAAAAAATAAAAGGCACGGAATTTATTTTTTCTGGTCAAACACCATAACGGATTGCTTCCACAGGATCGAGTCTGGCAGCAACATAAGCCGGTACAAAGCCTGAAACAAGGCCTATTATCGTAGAAACTACCAGACCGATGATAATATTTTCTATTGATAAAATCAGCGGAAACGACATGCTTGATTGAAAGCTCAATATCCCAATATAAATAAGCAATAGCCCAATGATACCACCAAGCAAAGAAAGAAAAACAGCTTCGAATAAAAATTGTAAGAGGATAAAATAATTTTTTGCGCCTATCGCCTTTTGAATTCCAATAATGTGGGTTCTTTCTCGTACCGAAACAAACATAATATTAGCAATACCAAAACCGCCGACGAGAAGTGAAAAACCTCCAATGATCCAACCAATAACAGCCAATCCGTTGAAGAAGACTTGCAGCCCTTGATTTAACACACTCACTTCGTTTAATGCAAAATCGTTGTCTTCACCGGGTTTTAATTTACGAAGTGAACGCATAATACCTGTAAGTTCATCAATAAGCTCTTCGATTGTAACATTACTTTTTGCTTTAGCCATGATGGTTGTTCCAATGTTTCGTAAATTGACAAAAGAGCGGGCGAAATTTATCGGAACTATTACCTGTTCATCGTTTGAGCCTCCAAAAGCTCCCGAACCTTGAGTTTTCAATATACCAATGACGACAGCTTTATGCCCCGAGATTTTGACTGTTTGCCCGATAGGATCAAAGCCGCTAAAAAGTTCTTCGGCAATCTTTGAACCTATTATGATAACATTTTTGCCACTTGCCGATTCTACTTTTGTGAAATATCTTCCTTCTTGAATATCAAGGGGCATTACTTGATTATAATCATGAGATACCGTTAGGATAATTACATTTTCATAGGTATTATTTTGAAAATTCAAGTTACGGCTAATATCCGACATTATAGCTACCTCTTCGCAAGCATGGCTTCGTCGCTTTAACTCTTCCATCTCTTTTATTGTAGCTTCAGGCCGATTCACATATTTCCACCAAGGAAAATCACTGCCGCCCATCACCCATGGCCATTTCTGAATAAAAACTATATTTGAACCCAACTGATCAAGACTGCTACGAATACTGCGTTCCAATGAATCGAAAACCGATAAAACCGAAATAACCGAAAAAATGCCGATAGTAATACCGAGAAGCGAGAGAAGTGTTCTTACTTTGTTTGTCATAATAGCTCCAAAAGCAAAAAACAAACTCTCTTTGATCAGTTTTAGTAATAAAAACATTGAATGGCTTGGTTTGGTTTTTTGGTCGTTTTTAATTTTTACAATGCTGTTTCAAACGTACACTTTTTAACAGAATTGCTGATATTGTTTTTTTTTGTTATCAAAAATTCATAACGCTATCAGTCATAAAAGGTAGCTTTTTCCTTTCCGTGAGATATTTGTTAACCTCCACTTTCTAGTTCTTTCTAATGTTTTCTATTATAACGGCTATTATGCTAAAATGGAATTGTCCTTGTTGGTTATTTTAATGATAAAATCTTCAATTTTTATTTGCATTTGCTCTCCTGTTTTCATTTTTTTTAAGGTTAATACTTTATTATTGATTTCATCTTTTCCCATAAGGATTACATAGGGTATTTTCTTTTTATTAGCATAAGCCATTTGTTTTTTCATTTTTGCCGGTTCGGGATAAAGCTCAGCGCTATACCCCAATTTTCTAAGTGTTTTAACCAATTTCAAACCAGATTTTTGCTCCTCTTCACCAAAATTTACAAACAAGACTTTAGATGTAGCTATATTATCTTCTGGAAAAAGCTTTAATTCGTTCATCACATCAAAAATACGATCGGCGCCAAAAGATATGCCTACTCCTGAAATTCCAGCCATTCCAAAAATTCCAGTCAGATCATCATAACGTCCTCCACCACAAATGCTACCGATATTTACCTCTTTTGCCTTAACCTCGATTATTGCGCCAGTGTAATAATCAAGGCCTCGGGCAAGAGTAAGATCAAGTTCGATATTGGTTTCGGGTAAAAGCTCAGCAGCCAGCCCAAAAACAGTTTCCATTTCATGGATCCCTAAAAGGCCAATTTGATTATGTTTCAATAGTTGTTTTAGCGCTGTCATTTTTTCGCTATTTGTGCCTGAAAGCGTCAGAACAGGTTGTAATTTTTCAATAGCCTCTTGCGAGATCCCTTTCTCAGCAAGTTCATCATTCACTTTTTGTAGTCCTATTTTTTCTATTTTGTCAATAGCTGCGGTAATATCAAAAAGCCTGTCAGATTCTCCAATGATTTCAGCAACACCGGCAAGTATCTTTCTGTTATTTAATTTAATAACAATTTCAATTCTAAGTCTTTCAAAAATATCAACAATTACTTCGAGTAATTCAACTTCGTTAAACAAAGCATCACTGCCAATCACATCTATATCACACTGATAAAATTCGCGATAGCGGCCTTTCTGTGGGCGGTCGGCGCGCCACACTGGTTGAATTTGATAGCGTTTAAATGGAAAAGTAATATCGTTTTGATATTGAACAACATAACGGGCAAAAGGGACTGTCAGATCATACCGAAGGCCTTTTTCTGAAATCTTTGTAGCAAGTTTTGCAATGTTGCGTTCTTTTAGCTCTTCATCATCAACGTTTCCAAGGAAATCTCCTGAGTTTAAAATCCTGAAAAGCAGTTTATCACCCTCTTCTCCATATTTTCCGAGAAGGGTAGAGAGATTTTCCATTGCTGGTGTTTCGATGGGCTGGTAACCGTACAGCAGAAATACACGTTTAATGGTTTCGAAAATAAGGTTTCGCTTCATCATTTCGCTTGGAGAAAAATCCCGTGTTCCTTTTGGTATTGATGGTTTTTGAGTTGACATAATAATCAGATTAACAGCTTTTAAAGGTCTATTTTGTTTAATAATGATTGCATGAAGTTTTCCACTTCCGGGTTGCCTTCGGCAGGAGCCCAGGGGGCAAAATCTTTGGCAGTTAGAGGTGTATAGGGGCCTGCTTTTATTTCGTAGGCTACCGACCCCGTTTCAAGTGAGATAAGAGTATGATAAGTCCTTTCAGGTATCTCAACACCATAAATGCCCTGTTTTGGATCGAGAATGCAATAATGCAAAATGTTACCAGCATCATCAAATGTAAACACTGCAAAACGTCCTCGAAGCGCTAAAAAAATCTCAAATTTATCAGGGCTTTCGTGCTTATGAGGCTGAATGTAAGTTCCGGGTTCCATAGCGTTTAACATACGGTTTATCGGTTCGGAGTATGAAGTGTGAAAGTTGAAATTTTTTCTCAACCTCGTTGTCTCTTTTGCTTGTAAAGTAATACTGTCCAATAAAATTTTATCAATGGTTTTCATTTATGAAATAATTACGTTGGGCAAAAATATCCAAAATAGGAACATGAATAACGTATTTCATCTTTGCTTAGACGGGCTTAACGGTTTTTCTTAAAAGGACTAACAAATTCAGTCTTCTTGCATAATGGCTTATGGATTAAGAGTTATATACTCGGTCAGTAGTGTTGCTTTACATTAACGAAGCAAAATATCTGATTGGTTACATTTGCCAAAAAATTTGTTATGAACTGGATTTTACTGATCATTGCCGGCCTGTGCGAAGTAGGATTTGCATATTGTTTGGGAAGGGCCAAAATGTCATCTGGCGTAGCAGTATCATGGTGGTATGCCGGTTTTGTTTTTTTTCTGGCGATAAGTATGTATTTATTGGTAAAAGTTATTCGTGAAATACCATTAGGTACCGCTTATTCTGTATGGACAGGAATAGGAGCTGTAGGTACAGTCATCATTGGAATATTGATTTTTAAAGAACCGGTTGATTTTTGGAGGCTTTTTTTTATAACAACCCTTATAGCCTCTATCATTGGGTTAAAGTTAGTTACAAATTAAACAAAGTGAAAAACGCAATTTATACTTTTTAGGGTTTCAATTTTTTAATTACTCTCAACTTTTAAGTAAGTTTGTTGCGTTACTTTTATTAACTAAAATTGTTATTCAAAATCATATGACAATAAAAGATGCTCAACAAATTGTAGATAGATGGATCAGGTCAACCGGCGTGCGCTATTTCAATGAATTGACCAACATGGCTATTTTAACCGAAGAGGTAGGTGAAGTGGCTAAAATCATTGCCCGGAAATATGGAGAACAGTCTTTCAAAAGTGATGAGGAGAAGTATGATTTGGCAGATGAATTTGCTGATGTACTTTTTGTGCTGATCTGTCTGGCCAACCAAACAGGAGTTGATCTGAGTGATGCTTTTACAAAAAACCTTGAGAAAAAATCTACAAGAGATAAAACACGTCATCAAAATAATAAAAAGCTGGTTCAGTAAACTATGCTGATAGCCAACCATAAAACCAGAAATCCTTTTTACAAACCTGGTAATTGGATTGTTATTTTAACTTTTTTTATTTTTTCTCATATATCCTATGCCCAGCAGTATCATTGTTTAGGTAAGGTTTACGATGAGGAAACCGGCCGTTCTATGGCATTTGTAAATATTGTGGCAAACAATAGTAATATTGGCACCGCAACAGATATTGACGGTAAGTTTCTTGTCGTCTCCGAAACACCGATCAACCTGCTTAGGTTTTCTTATGTCGGTTACGAACCTTTGGTTATTGAAATTTCGGGCGAGGCAAATAATTTGGTAATACATCTTCGGCGTTCTGCAACAGAATTGAGAGAAATAGTGATTTTGGCTGGCGAAAATCCGGCTCATCGTATTATCCAAAAAGTAATCGAAAACCGTGATAAAAATGATCCGGAACAGCTAAAGTCATTTTCTTATACCTCGTACGACAAAATGATATTTACAATTGACACTCTCGAAATTCCGGAAGAGGCGAATGAGGTTGGTGACTCAAGCAGCTATAAAATAAAGAAATTTTTGAAAGACAAAGATTTCTTCCTGATGGAAACTGTCTCCGAACGTAAGTACCTGGCGCCCGATCGGAATCATGAAAAGATTATTGCAACACGAATTTCAGGCTTTAAAGATCCGCTATTGTTATTTTTAAGCTCGCAATTGCAATCCACCTCGTTTTATAAAGAACTGATTAAAATCGGCGATAAAAACTATATTAACCCACTTTTAAAAGGAAGTTTTAAGAAATACTTCTTCATGATCGAAGATACTACTTATACTCCAAATTTTGATACTCTTTTCATCATTTCGTTCAAGCAACGTGATAACACAAATTTTGAAGGTCTTAAAGGTGTGCTTACGATCAATTCTAACGGTTGGGCTATTCAAAATGTCATTGCAGAGCCTTCTGCCACTAATGATGGTATTTCAATGGTCATACAGCAGAAATATGAGTTTATTGACGACAAATATTGGTTTCCTGTACAGTTGAATACCGATATACTTTTCAACAATGTTTCAATTGAAGGTTTTTCTCCGAAAGGGCAGGGAAAGAGTTATTTAAAAGATATCGTACTTAACCCTGACATGGTGAAAAGGGATTTCAAACGGGAGACTATTGGGTTTGATCTATTGGCGGGAGAGAGGGATGAAGTGTTCTGGAATATTTATCGTAACGATTCTCTTTCGGAGCGCGACCAAAAAACCTATTCATTTATTGATAGCATAGGTGAAAAAGCTAATCTTGATCGGAAAGTGAAAACTTTAAAAGCGCTGATTGATAACAGACTTCCTGTAGGTTTTATGGATATTAACCTATCTAAGTTAATACACTACAATCAATATGAAGGATTATATCTTGGATTAGGACTTCTTACAAATCAGAAATTTTCAGAAACTATATCCATTGGAGGTTTTTGGGGTTATGGTTTGCATGATAAAAGAGCAAAGTACGGAGGCGATGTAACCTTGCTGTTAAACCGTTACAAGGACACAAAACTAAAAATAGGTTATTATGATTTTGCGACTGAAACCGGCGGTACGACATTTTTTGATGATAGCGAAAACGCATTTAATCCAGCCATGTACCGGCAATTTTACATCAAGCGGATGGATCAAACAACCCGAATGGAAGCAGCTTTTAGCTTTAAACCACATCGTTATGCAAACCTGAATTTTGGTTTTCATCGTGATAAAAAAATACCCACTTACGAATATCTATTCCAAAAGTCTGATACTTACATAGAAGATAACGTTGTTCAAAATAATTTTCATTTTACAGGATTTTCATCGGGATTTAGATTGGCCATAAAAGAAAAGTTTCTGCAAATGCCCGATACACGGATATCGTTAGGAACAAATTGGCCGGTCATCTGGTTTAATTATACACTCGGCGTCGGTGGTCTGTTGGAAAGCGAATTTAGTTACAACAAGTTTGATGTAAAGGTAGAGTACAAAAAATTCTTTAGATATTTTGGTGAGTCGAAAATAATAATACGTGGAGGATTTATTGATAAACCTATTCCATGTGCCAACCTATACAATGGTATGGGAGCCTACAGCAAATTTGCAATTTATGCTACGGAAGCCTTTGTAACAATGGATGCCACAGAATTCCTCGCCGATCAATATCTGTTTGCTTTTTATAGTCATAGTTTTGGCAAGCTTTTATTTGGAAACAGACGATTTGCTCCGGAATTATCTATTGCTTCTAATTTTGGGATCGGTGATTTAAATCAAAGTCAATATCATCAAGGTATTGATTTTAAAGTGATGAACCAGCTTTATTGCGAATCGGGACTGCTACTCAATAATCTGTTGAAATTTCAGGGATTTTATTCACTCGGCGCCAGTGTCTTTTACCGCTATGGTTATTATCATCATCCTATTATTAGCAATAACTTCACTTATCGCATAGTTTTAAATTATTTTTTCTGATATCGCATGTAAAATCAGAAATGTAGATAAATTTGTATGAAAATTAAAATAAATTTTACCGAACATAATGAATAGATCAATAAGAGTAATCAGCATAATTGTAATAAGTGGTATCATTATCCTGCTGCTATGGCGTTTTTCCAATATTGTTTTTTACTTGATTGCAGCCTTGGTGCTTTCGCTGATTGGACGGCCTATAGTTAACTTTTTTAATTCCATAAAAATTAAAAATTACCGTTTTCCCAATTTGATAAGTACAATCATAACAATTTTATTGATAATTCTGTTTTTCATTATTGCTGTCTGGATTTTTATTCCGCTTGTAGCAAATCAAGCTGAAATTATATCGAGAATTGATTTTAACTCATTGAGCAACTCTCTTGAATCTACACTGAGAAATTTTGAAAATACTCTTGTAGAGTATAAATTGATCGGTAAAGATGAAAGTATTAAACAGATGATTCAACAACAGCTAATCTCATTTGTAAACTTCTCGTCTTTTTCCAAATTATTTTCATCATTTATTGGCGCTACAGGTTCTATTTTTTTAGCAATATTCTCGATATTTTTTATCACTTTCTTCTTTATTAAAGATGCTAACATAGTAAATAACATGATAGATACAATAATTCCCATAAAACATGAACAAGAATTCAGGAATGTAATAAAGCAAACCAAGCATCTTTTGAGTCGTTATTTTATTGGTATTTCTATCGAAGTAATCACTATGATTATCCTTCTTTCTCTTGGGTTAACCATTTTTGGTGTACAGAATGCACTGCTTATCGGTTTTCTTGGTGGTTTGCTTAATATCATTCCATATCTTGGTCCTATCATTGGAGCTATCATAGGTTCGTTAATTGCAGTTTCTAACATATTAAGCTATGGGCAATATCATGAAATTGTTGGCATTATACTTCTTGTATGTGGAGTTTTTGCAGGCGCTAATCTGATAGATAACATTGTGCTTCAACCTCTTATTTATTCGAGCAGCGTTAAAGCACACCCTATCGAAATTTATGTTGTCCTGCTTATTGCAGGAAGTTTGGCCGGAGTTCCGGGTATGATACTTGCAATACCATCTTACACCGTACTTAGAATTATTGCTAAAGAGTTTTTTAGTCAGTACAAGATAATAAGGCATCTGACAAGAAACATTTAACAACTTTTAGTTTTAAAACATTGAGAAAACATTTTTTTTGAATATATTTGCCTAATCTTTTAAAAACACATAATCATGAAATCATCAACAAGTTTTCTTATTGGTTTGTTAAGTGGCGCTGCTATTGGCGCCGCACTTGGAATTCTTTATGCACCTGATAAAGGTAAAGTTACAAGAAAAAAAATTGCCCAAAAGACTGAAGACCTGAAAGATGACATCTTGGACAAGATGGACGAAAT
Organism: Lentimicrobium sp.; assembly: GCA_012516825.1. GTDB lineage: Bacteria > Bacteroidota > Bacteroidia > Bacteroidales > 4484-276 > RZYY01. The sequence continues at coordinate 8,649 of JAAYWF010000222.1, forward strand.
GAAACAATCTTTTGGCGAATCAATAAACAAAGTGAAAGAAAAAGTAGAAGAGGTGAAAGGAAAAATGCAGAAAAAAGAAGCCTGATTTGTTTATTGTTAACAATGATTTTAATCTTTACAGGATGAAATAATATTTTTCATTGTCGTTTCATCTTTCTTGATCATTCTTATACCACAAAATAAATAACGCCTTTATGGATAAGAAAAAAATTGACAAAGAACTCAATAAAACATTTGCAAACATCAAGGATTATTTAACCCTAAAAAAGGACTATTATTCACTTATTTTAACTGAACGGTTATCCAAAATACTTACTCGTTTCATTGTAATTATTGTATCAACAATGTTGCTTTTGTTTTTCATTTTGTTTATCTCCTTTGCTATTGTAAGTTGGCTCAATCGTATAACTGATAGTGAAATCCTTGGATATGTTATTATTGCTTTTTTTTATCTTGCACTAGTAATCCTTATGTTGGTATTTCAAAAACAACTTTTTCTTAATCCCCTCATCAAAGGGATCAATAGCATGATCCTTGAAGATGAAGAGATAAATGATATTTTGGATAATATTGAAAATCACGATGATGATGAAGAAGAAAAAGCTCAATAACCTTAATGACATCCGATATCATAAGCTGCTGCTAAAAACACAGATGCGGCATAAAGAAGAGAAGATAAAAAAGAGCCTTAAAAAAATAAACAACGAAATACATACTATTAATTTCAAAAACGATATTCTTGCAGGCATAGTAAATAATCCCTCACTGATTATCAATACTGCACGAATTACTTACGACTTGGTTTCAAGATTTCGGCGTTGGCGTAAAAACAGAAAAAAGAGTAGATAGAGTAATAATTATTCCGCTCTTTTAAATTCGATACCTAAGGTTTTAACACCTTGCGTGTAGTATTTATGATTGTAGTTTTCTATTTCAAATTTGCAAATACCCTTTTCATTGAAACGAATCCCTTGAAATGACAATGTTTTAACGACATAATAATCCTCTTTCGCTTCCCCTAAATAGTTACCATCTTTTGTGCTCCTTAAATATGCCTCCAAATCGAGAATCCGCGAATCGCCAGATGGAGTAATCATTTCGATACTTAATGGTAATGATCGGCCTTCAAAGGCTGGTGTATGTTCAACTATAATCCACACATCCCATTCTGTTTCAGTATCTTTAATGTTAAAGCTAAACTGAACAAAATCAAATCTCTTCCAAATATCCTTATCGAAATAATGAAAAGATATTAAATTCTCAGTTTTCCGACAACCGACAATCAAAAAAGTAAAAAGAGAGACAAGGATTAAGAATTTTTTCATAGTTAACTTTTAAAAAATCTGTGAAAAATAATCAATGCTATCACTACCCAGGCTAATGCTCCGAAAAATGAAATAATAAGGGAGTTGGATGACTTTATTTTAAGAAATGGAAATAACAATGCCTTACTTAGTATCCCACGTTTTTGAATTAGATAACTGGCTTCAACACATAGGTTATTGGTCTTTCCCGACATTCTCAACTTTTTAAAAAGCAACTCGGCATAAAGCCCGTAAATTCCAAAAACTAAAAGAAAAAAAGCTGCTAATAACCTAATTGCAATTTGAAACTCATTTATTTCATCATGGCGAAAAAATAAAACTATCATGGCGATAATAATTGCAAGCAAAATTGCCATAATGTAAAGAATTTGTTTCATTTTTGAAGAAATTAGATTTTTGCAAAATTAACGTAAATAAAAAATGGCATCAAAGTCAAAGAAGTTTTATGTTGTTTGGGTTGGTCATAATCCGGGTGTTTACAATAGTTGGGATGAATGTCAGGCACAGGTTAAGGGCTTTGAAGGTGCACGGTATAAGGCTTTTTCTAACGAATCTCAAGCCATTTCTGCTTTCAGAGGCAATATGTGGGATTATTTAAAAAAGCCATCGAAACAACCCCAATTAACCTCTGACCAATCAGCTTTTGAGGAAAAAAAATCAGAACAACGCCATCAATATATAGCAGAAAGTGTTTCTGTAGATGCTGCTTGCGGTGGAAACCCAGGCATAATGGAATATCAGGGTGTTTATACAAAAAATGGGAGAAGGATTTTTTATGCAGGTCCTTTTCCTGATGGAACAAACAACGTAGGTGAGTTTTTGGCGATTGTTCATGCACTGGCATTGCTGAAAAGCAAAAAGAAAACGTTACCTATTTATAGCGATTCTGAAACAGCCATTGTATGGGTAAGAAATAAACATGCAAATACAAAATTGAAACCTACTAATGCTAACGCTCAATTATTTGAACTTATTCAAAGAGCAGAAAAATGGCTAAAAACCAATACTTGGAATATTCCTGTTTTAAAATGGGAGACTGAGTGGTGGGGAGAGATACCGGCAGATTTTGGGCGTAAATAAATTTTTTTTAAAAAAAAAGGTAAAATGCTATTTCATCCTGATATTTATCAATTCAATGATCTGCGCAAAAAATTTCCGGTTCTGGATGTCAGGTCGCCGGGTGAATATACAAAGGGTCATATCCCCGGAGCTGTAAATCTTCCATTGTTTGATGATAGAGAAAGGATGATAATTGGCACCACTTATCAGCAGATAGGTATGGATTCAGCTCTGCTACAAGGTTTAGATTTTGCAGGCAAAAAGCTTTCATCTTATCTTCAACAGGCTTTGGCAATCGTACCCGACAGGGTGTCGCTTATGCACTGCTGGCGTGGAGGTAAACGTAGCGAAAGCTTAGGAGGGCTACTATCATTGGCCGGTTTTGAAATATATCTGTTGACAGGAGGGTACAAAGCATACAGAAAATCAGTTAGGGAATCATTTGAAAAAGATCAAAAAATAATTATCCTGGCAGGAAAAACAGGTTCCGGCAAAACCGAGATACTTCAACAGTTGAAAAAAAATAATCAGCAAATCGTTGATCTTGAGTATATAGCCCATCATAAAGGATCGGTTTTTGGGGCGTTTGGCGAAATGCCACAACCTACTAACGAACAATTTGAAAATGACCTAGCTGAAGCATGGAATAGTTTAGATGTTGAAAATCTTGTTTGGGTTGAAGATGAAAGCAAGGCCATCGGAGGAGTTTTTCTTCCGGAAAATCTGTTGAAGAAGATGAACGAGGCATTAGTGATTTATATAGATGTTCCGAAAAAAATCAGAATTGAGCGTTTAATCCGCGATTATTCTACATACCCAAAAGAGTTGATTACAAAGGCAATTTTAAAAATTAGCCGAAGACTTGGCGGACAAAATGTGAAGCTTGCCATAAGTGCAATTGATCAAAACGACTTTGCTAAAGGGATTGAAATCATTCTTAACTATTATGATAAAGTGTACGATTATGACCTTTCATTAAAACCGGCAGATAAACTCCTAAGGCTTAGCATCAATACTTTGGATGCTAATTTTGGCGCTGAAGAATTATTAAATTTTTCCAAACGACTTAACATTATTTAAAATGAAGCTAGAGTATAATATTTACCTTGATTATAATGCCACCACTCCTATTGGGGATGAAGTTGCTGAAGCTATGCGCCCATATTTGAAAGATTATTTTGGTAATCCCTCAAGTAGTCATTCTTTTGGCGCTGCAGCCAGAAATGCTGTTGAAAATGCTCGCCGACAGCTCTCAGAATTGTTAAACTGCCATACGGATGAAATTATCTTTACAAGTGGCGGCACCGAAGCAAACAATTATGCTATCAAAGGCGTTGCATTTCAATATCGTAATAAAGGAAACCACATAATTACTACCACTATTGAACATCCAGCCGTGAGCGAAGTGTGTCGTTTTTTAGAGTCTAATGGATTCAAAGTTAGTTATATACCTGTTGATGACTTTGGCATAGTAGATCCTCAAAATATCGAAAAAGCGATATTGCCATCTACTATTTTGGTTACAGTAATGCATGCTAACAACGAAACTGGAGTTATTCAGCCTATAGAGAAAATTGCAGAGATTACCAAGAAGCATGGTGTTCTCTTTCATTCGGATGCAGCACAATCAATTGGTAAAATTGAAACGGATATACAAAAACTTGGTGTTGATCTTTTGTCGGTTGCCGGTCATAAGTTCTATGCGCCTAAAGGTGTTGGTGCGCTGTTTATTAGTCGTGGTGTGAAGCTGCAAAAGCTGATTCATGGAGCTAATCATGAACATAACTTACGTGCTGGAACCGAAAATGTACTTGAAATTGTAGGCCTTGGTAAAGCAGCGGAAGTTGCTAAACGTGATTTTCAGACTAATATAAAGCAAATGATGCTTACCCGTGATAAACTTGCGTCTCTGCTTTTTACAGCCTTACCCAACATCAGACTTAATGGACATCCCGATTTAAGACTCCCTAATACCTTAAGTATCAGTTTTCCGAATATAGAAGCCAATACTTTACTTAGCGAATTGAAAGGAATAGCTGCCTCTGCCGGAGCAGCCTGCCATGCCGATCAGATTGATGTATCAAAGGTTCTTACTGCAATGCGCGTTCCAGTTGATTTTGCTATGGGAACAATACGTTTTTCGACAGGTAAAAATAGCGCCATTGAGGATATGGAAAAGGCAGCTGAGCTTATAATTGCCGCAGTAAAGCGGCTGTCGCCCGATGAAGTAATTCAGGATAAAACCAAAATGGAAACTAATGAAATAAAACTGACTGATTTCACTCATGGTTTGGGCTGTGCATGCAAAATAAGACCACAATATCTCGAACAAATTCTAAAAGACCTTCCTTTGTCAATAGATGAGAATGTAATTGTAGGTACCGGAACTTCGGATGATGCTGCCGTTTACCGTATCAACAAATCAACTGCTATTGTACAGACTGTAGATTTTTTTACACCTATCGTTGACGATCCCTATTATTTTGGCGCTATTGCTGCTGCAAACTCGCTGAGCGACATTTATGCAATGGGCGCTAAGCCGCTCTTTGCACTCAATATTGTTGGATTTCCGGATAATCGCTTACCGATATATGTTTTAAAAGAAATTTTAAAAGGCGCTTCAGATAAAGCTGCCGAAGCTGGAATATCCATTTTGGGAGGACACACTGTTGAAGACATTGAGCCTAAGTTTGGAATGGCTATAACCGGGATGGTTCATCCTGACAAAGTGCTTACCAATGCTACAGCAAAGCCGGGAGATGCTTTGATATTGACAAAACCAATCGGAACCGGAATCATCTCAACAGCCGTAAAACGAGGTATTGTCAAGAAAAATATTTCACTCATAGCCCGTAATGTGATGTTAGAGTTAAACGCTGATGCTGCAAACTTAATGAGTCTTTTTCCGGTAAATGCCTGCACGGATATTACCGGTTTTGGACTTCTTGGGCATCTTAAAGAGATGATGGAAGCTTCTGGTGTAGGTTCAATAATTTATTCCTCAAAAGTGCCAATAATAGAAGGAGTTTATGAACTTGCTACAGCAGGAGCCATACCAGGGGGTACAAGAAACAACCTCGATTATGTGTCGGCAAATGTTAAATGGGACGAAAATATTCCGGAGATTACAAAACTAATTTTATGCGATGCACAAACCTCCGGAGGTCTATTGATTGCTATACCGGAGGCATTTGGAGTTGAGTTTATCCGAAAACTAAATGAAAATCATAACAAACAGGCCGAAATTATTGGAAAAATAATTGAAACTGACGAAACATCAACAGGAATAATTCAAATAATAAATTTAAAGTAAGCATTTAACAACAGTAACCCTGGATTAGCTTCATAAAATCAATAGTTTAGCCCAAATTGTTTTTTTATTGATTAACGTCAAATTCGGTATTAGAAAAATAATAAACTTCCATCATATTGAATTAAAGTTATTTGTGCCTAAAAATCTCTAA
>JAAYWF010000223.1 GCA_012516825.1 Lentimicrobium sp.
GGCTCCACCACTTGCGTGCTGTCAACACATCGTCGTAGCGATTGGTAATTTTTGTGTAGGCTCTATCTGGAGAATTGGTAGTTCTTTTTGACATATGATTGTTTAAACTCCAATTGCTTATTTAAACCTTCCATCTGATTTAATATTATTCAGGTCGTCCGTTTTGTTTTCAAGCCATCCGTTTTTTTCTGTTTTGTGAATATCAAAGCCGGGAATGTATGGTTTTATGTCTAAAAGAGGTGTTTCGTCAAGTATATCAACATTTTCAATATAGATGATATTCTTTTCAATTTTTATATTTCGCACAACGGAAAAGCCGATAGGATTAGGTCTTTTAGGAGCTCTTGTTGCAAAAACTCCCCGGGGTGTATTGTCAAGAAAAGGTTTGGTCAATAATTCATATCCCATTGATTTATGAAAGTAATAAATCAGAATTATATGTGAGAATCCATCAAGGTCTGCCAGCCCGGGAAGAAATTCCTCATTTAATACTATATGACCTTTTATTCCTAAGGCTCCACTTGCCTGAATCGGCATTCCACTTTTGGTTTTAAAGGGAGTATATATTATTCCTATCGGCTTTAATGTGATCAACATCATTTTTTACCTATTACACATATTTGTTGCGTGTTCTCCTTTTTATATGATTTTACATCGGCAAAACCTGCTTGTTGCATAGTGTCAACAATTTCTTCCGCCGTATAAATGTTCATATCCAAGATATTTGTCCAACGTTCGTTTCCTTCCATTTTTGAGGATTCGTTGCAGACAACAAATTTACTATTTGATTTTAACACTCGTTTCACTTCTTTGAAGTCATTAATTATATTTTCCCAAAAATAGATAGTTTCGAAGGCAGTTGCTAAATCGAAAGCTTCATCTTCAAACGGAATAGCCGAAACGTTGGCTTGCACAATTTCAGAACGCTTTTCGAGTACGGCTTTTTTGTTCTTCTTCAAAGACTTTTCAACGCTTGCAAGTGAATAGTCAATGCCATAGACTTTGCCATTAGTACGTTTCAAAAAGTTAGTAATATTTTGCCCGCCACCACAACCAATATCTAAAACATCTTCATTCCCGGACAGTTTTATATGGTTATCAATGCACCACAAAGCCATTTTTTGGTGTCCATAGTTCATACCCTTAAGCATCATTTTACCTAAAAAAGTATCGGAAGGTTTTGCTGCATTTTTTATAAAGTTACTAAATAGGCTCATTGTCTCGTATTTTTAAGTCATTTGATCAGAGTGTCCAGCTTGAGAAATCAGCAGTTTCTTTTAAGATGTGGCACCTTCCTACCTCCCCCTTTTTTATTTAACCATAAAAAAACAAAAAATAAAAAAATGAGTGTTTTAATAGTCGTAAATAGCGGCTAACTACATAAAAACTTGATATTTTATGGCACTTAAGCATCTGATAGAACATAAAAGACCCTAATCGAATTTGTTGTTTCAGTTTTTGAAATAAATACTTTTCGTTTTTTTGCTTGATTTTGGTAATGATAACTACTGATATCCAAATTAAAATCAGTACGTTTTTATTCCTCCGTTTTCATACTAAATCAATGACTTATAGTCACTGATATTCCGCCATAAAACGTAGTGCCATACACCGGAGCATACATAAAGGCTGCATCATCCAGGTGTCTTTCGTCCTGAACATAATTGAAGATATTATTCACGCCGGCATACAGTTTAAACTGCTTGATTTTCTTGGAAACTCTCGCACTAAATATCATATTCGGCTCCGTTTTCTTGATTTTTGACAAGGTTTCATCCTCACTGTAGTAGTCAATATACATTGTTCCTTGATAGTTACCGATGACAGTAAAGGTCCAAGTTTTGGGCGTATATTCAATTTTAAAATTGCCCGTTGTGGTAGGGAATCTTGAAATGTATTGACTCACTTTTTCATATTCTGTGCTAACCCAATCCTCTCTTACATTTTTGTATTTACCCTGATTATAAATGAAATCAACACCCAAATTGAAACCTCTTATGATGTTAAACATTAACGACAATTCTACTCCTTGTACAAAAGCATCGTCAATATTTTTCCACTGATAATCGTACCCCAATGCGGCAATATTGGGATCCGCATCAGTAAAGCCAATTTTATTTTTCAGATCTGTCCGGAATAGGTTTGCACTTATCCTAAATTGTTTTCCGTAGTAATCTGCTGAAAGATTGTAACTTACCGATCTTTCAGGACTTAAATCAGATGATTTCCAAACACGTGGAGAACCACTACAAAGGTGTAAATCTTCAGAAAAACCATATGGAGCACGAAATCCTGCACCGGCATTGGCGCGTAAAGTAAATTTATCGGATATAGCATATTTCACGACCATTCTAGGATTGACTGCCGTCTCATCGAAGTTTGTTTTGGGAAAATTTGCAGCTTCAAATACTTGTTGATCAGATACATACTCTTCTCCCGAATGATGATGATCCAGTCTGATACCGGGCACGATCATGAATTTATCGGTAATGCCCCATTCATCTTGAACAAACACACCAAACTCCCTTGCCGATTTATTAGAGGTTGAACGATACGAAGTGCCTAAAAAAGGACTGGTTTCATCCACTACTACATACATTCCGGATTCTTTAAGAATATCATAAAAGCCTTGTACCCCAACAATGAAACTGTGTTTCTTCAGCCTTGTATTAAAAGTTAAAGTGGAAGTCAAAGAGTGTTCATTGGCAAGATAGGGTCTCATCTCTCTTAAATCGGGAACTGAATCACCATGCGTTGCCATGTAATCGTTCAAATAGGAGTCGTTTGTGGCATTTCTGTTGTGATTTGTGAAAGCCATACTGAAATTGATTTCCGACTTCGTCTTAATCGGTTTATTGTAGTTAAGAGAAAGTTCATACCTGTCGGTAGTGATATTCTCTGTTCCATCAGTCAGCGGATTACGGAAATAATCATCAGTCATGGTTCCCCCTTCACGGTTCTCAAAAACCGATTTTCCACGAATAATCAGTTGATCATTTTTTAGGAACGCATCATTGATATACAAACCAAAACCCACATTGGTCAAATTGCTCATCACTCTGTCTGAAATCCCATCTTTATTCTTCACCTCTTCTCTAGTCATCCCGGGTCCCGTCTCATCAATAGCCCCTTCAGAATAACGTTGAGCAAAAATATTTAACCCGATATTCCCCTTTTCATTACGCATCGATGAGTTTAGGTCAAACCGATTTGTTTTATGGCTTCCTAATTGTAGAACCAATGTAGTTGTAGGAATAAAATCGGGCTCTTTGGTTACAATATTGATCGCACCCGCTATTGCTCCACTCCCATACAATGCTGATCCTGCGCCTTTTACTACCTCAATTTTATCCACATCCACCGTGCTCATTTGCTGCAAACCATAAACTCCCGCCAATCCGGAATAGATAGGCTGTCCATTAATTAGTACTTGAGTATGCTCTGCGCCCAACCCTTGCATCCGAACCATTGTAAAGTTACAAAATTGACATTGATTTTCCACTCTAACGCCCGGGGTACCATCTAATGCCTGATAGATATTACTAGCATTTTTATTTTCAATTGTTTTAGCTGAAATTATTTCAGTTCTAACGGGCACATCTTTTAAGTGATGTTCAGTTCTTGTTGCAGTAACAACAACTTGCTCAAGTGATAGAACATCTTCTTCCAATTGAAAAAAGATTTTTACTGCTTTATCTCTTTCCATGACAACCTCTTTCTCTTGTTGTTTATATCCGATTGCCCGAGCTACTATTGTACACTTGCCTACAGGTAAATTTGCAAGTTTATAATGACCAGTGCCATCAGCAGTTGTGCCAATATTCGTACCTTTTACCATTATTGTAGAATAAGGTATATGCTCTAGGGTTTTTGCCGATTTTACATCGCCAAATAACATGGCATCGGTTTTTTCTTGTGATTTAACCTGCCATATCAATACAAGCCCAAGCATCAGAATGATTATTTTTTTCATTTTATCTCCGTTTATTTATTTTAAATCAAAGTGCAAAAAAAGGAGTAAAATGTCAATCGGAAAATCGCTAAAAGTGATGAAATTTATATGGATTAATAACCAAAACAAGTGATGCGGCAAGGTTAATCAATAGATATAATACCTTTAGATACAGCATAAATCGTAAGTCCTGCTAGACTTCGGATTCCTGTTTTTTCCATAATATTTTTGCGGTGTGTGTTTACAGTGTGAATACTGATATTTAATTTATCAGCTGTTTCTTTATTTGAAAAACCTTTTGCAATAAAGTGTAAAACATCTGTTTCACGTTCCGATAATTGACCACTTTCATTGCTGTTTGTAAAATTGTTATTACAGAGGCTATTTATTTTACGAATAATTATTGAGATGTCATCAATAATTGAAAATGTATCATCAAATAGTTTTAGGATTGAGTTATCAAAAAAAGAATAAATTATCCCAATCCATAGAATGTCAGGATATTGATTTTTTATTTTAGCAAACTCGTTTAATCTATTTTGAATCAATCCCGGATTTATCAAAACAACAGATATTTCCTTTTTGGAGTAAAATAATTCTATTTCATTAAAACTATCAAAATAGTAAAAAGAATAATCATATTCCGATTTTAAAATTGAAGCAAACAACCCTTCATAAAGTATTTTTGAAGGTTCAATCACAGCTATATTTTTTCTACTTTTATTCATTCTGCTCATTTTCAATTCTTTCAATTAGAGGAATTAATACCTTTTCTTCAATAACAGAATGGATTTTTAAATCAAATTCTAGCCCAAATAATGTGTTGAGAAATTTACGCTTAACGTTTAAGTCGCTTTTTATCTTAATGTGTTTTAAAAACAGATTCTTTAAATCAGTAAGTTTTGTTTCTATGTCTGTGTGATGATTTCTATATTCTTTTGCAGAGAATGACTTTGACTGTGTAATTTTATCTTTTCTTTCAAGACTAAAAAAATATGGAAAAGCTATATCGTCTTCATACTTTAAATGCTCCAACACTTCTTCAAAGTAATCATTAAAAAACTGTTCAATTAATTGAAAATCTCTACTAGTATGAACATTTTTAATTTTTTCCAGATAGTATTTTAATTCAGGATACTTATCTTCGATATAAAAAGAATGACTTTTTTTAAGAAAATGTAAAATTGGCTTAATATTGTCAATTTTATTTATTTCATCATCAACAGGGAAAAATCCATTATACAAATTTGCAATAACGATAAATGCGTTAAGATTAATCTTATTCTCAACACATAATTGTTCAACAGTTGAATTGTCAACAGAAAAGTCAATATCAAAATGTTGCAAACAAAGTAACAATGAATAATTTTCATTGATTAAGTCCAGCATTTTTTTATCTTTTGTAATATAAGATTTCTGAGTTTTATACATTTTTTTAATTGTAAAGTTATTTTAAAATCAACAAATAGTTATTAGCAGCAAGAGAGGCGTAAAAAACATGTGTATGCTGCGAAGGAATAGTTGTAGTGAATGGTAGCCACACTCTTGCTTTTCTGGGCTGGATTTTTCTTCTTTGTCTATATGTTGCAAAAATTCCTTTTCCATTCTGTCATTTGTTTTGTCTTTTATAATGAATGCTTACTCATTTACACGTTTCATTTTAATACACCAATCTATCTTTTTGGGTTGGTATCATAAAGTATTGTTATCTGCTAATAAAAGGAATTGTGTTATTAATTGAAAAAAAAGTATTTCCTCAATTCGGATTACCACCATATTGCATATAGAAAAACTAAAATAATTATGATTCCGATCGAAGCTATTTTGAATACTCTATCAGTATGAAATTGGGATTTGTGGATGGTGATAGCTCTTGTTTGTACTCTGTTTCCTTCGAGGAGTGCAAAAATCCAAATAAGCCCGATGCACAGAAGAAACACTATACCCATTCTATCTAAAAAAGGTAATGTGGGGAAAGATATTTTAAAGATCAACGAAAACACAAAAGTGCCTATTGCTGCTGCTAATGCACCATTGGAGGTGGCCTTTTTGTAAAAAAATCCTGTCAGAAAAATGGCCAACGCTCCCGGGCTTACAAAACCGGTGAACTCTTGAATATATTGAAATGCCTGATCAATATTAGACAACATGGGAGCTATCAACACTGCGATAAGTAGCGCTAAGGTGCTTACAATACGTCCTGTTTTTACTAACTGACGTTCAGAGGCCTTTTTGTGAAAATATTCCCGATAAACATCCATCGTAAATATTGTGCTGATACTGTTGATCATTGATGCCAGAGAGCTTACGATAGCTGCTGCCAGCGCAGCGAATGCCAATCCTTTAACTCCAGATGGAACAAAGTTATGTAGAAGCCATGGGTAAGCCTCATCCGATTTTGTTATATCAGCGTTCAGCGCAAAAGCTGCAATACCTGGGATTACCACTATGAGTGGCATTAAAATTTTCAGATAAGCCGCAAAAGCAAGACCTTTTTGAGCCTCTCTAACGCTTTTGGCTGCTAAAGCACGTTGGATGATATACTGATTACAACCCCAATAGTACAGGTTTGCAACCCACAACCCGCCAATCAGAACGCTGATGCCCGGTAAATCGAGATAAGCATCTTTTGTTCCACCTTTTCCATCGGAGATCATCAATGTTCCTTTTTCAAGTATCATGTCAAATCTCTCCGGCGCCTTTGCAAGCAACTGCCTGAAGCCTTCAAAAAAACCATTATTTCCGCCGAGATAGTTTAATGCGAAGTAGGTTGTAAGCAATCCGCCTCCTATCAGAAAAATTACCTGAACCACATCAGTCCAGGCTACAGCCTTAAGCCCGCCATAAATAGAATAAATAGCTGCGAAAATGGCTAAGCCGAGTATCCCATAGATCATCCGAACCCCCATGACCTTCTCCATCGCAAGCGCTCCCAAATACAATATTGAAGTAAGATTAACAAAAACAAAGACAATCAGCCAAAAGAGAGCCATCACAGTTTTAACCCTTTTATCGAATCGGGCTTCGAGAAATTGAGGCATGGTGAAGATCTTTTTTTTAAGAAAGATTGGCAAAAAGAACACTGCTACAATCAACAACGTCAAAGCTGCCATCCATTCGTATGAGGCAATAGCTAACCCTATCGCATAACCCGACCCTGACATTCCGATAAACTGCTCAGCCGAGATGTTCGAAGCAATTAATGAAGCGCCAATAGCCCACCATGGCAAAGCCCTGCCTGCCAAAAAATAATCGTTCGAGTTGGTTTCACTCCTTTTCTTTCGTGTAGAGATAAACAGGCCAAGCCCTACTATGATAAGGCAATAACCTGTAAAAACAATGTAATCAATGATTGAGAAGGTCATACGCTCTTTTTTTCTGCAAATCTAAACTATTCAAACCATTATATTGATTTTTTTTAAAAAATCTAACTCATTATTTTGATAACCACTATTTTTGGCCTCCACTATCCGTAGTTTTTTGTTTGATGTAAAACCAAAAATCTTTAGTTTACTGCCATAACAGAATTTTATGTGATGAACTATCAGCAGACCCTCAATTTTATGTTCGAAAAGCTACCAATGTACCAACGTATTGGAGCTGCAGCCTATAAATCGGATTTAAAAAATACGTTAGATTTATGTAGGCTCCTTGGAAATCCTGAGAAAGATTTTTTATCAATTCACATTGGAGGAACAAACGGAAAGGGTTCAACCTCAAACATGATTGCATCTGTATTGCAGGAGGCTGGCTATAAAACAGGACTTTACACTTCTCCTCATTTAAAAACATTCAGAGAACGTATTCGGGTTAATGGAAAAATGATTTCCGAACAGGAAGTTACTGACTTCATAAACAATCACAAAGAACAGATTGAAGCTATGTGTCTTTCTTTTTTTGAGCTTACGGTAGGGATGGCCTTTAACTATTTTGCAAAAGAACAAGTTGATGTCGCTGTTGTAGAGGTGGGTTTAGGGGGGCGGCTCGATTCAACAAATGTGATAACCCCACTGCTCTCGGTAATTACGAATATAGGCTTTGACCACATGAATTTTCTTGGAGATACTTTAAAGAAGATTGCTTTTGAGAAAGCCGGTATTATAAAACAGGGAGTACCTGTGGTAATTGGACAAACACAAAAGGAGATCAGCAATATTTTTACTGATCGGGCCAATGAGCTTAAAGCGCCTGTTACCTTTGCAGATCAACACTGGAGAGTACTAAAGTTAGCTCATAATAAAATCAGAATAAAGCATGACTCAGGTTTTACTGTCGAAAATTTTCGATTTCCGTTAGAGGGTAGTTTCCAACAATACAATCTCTGCACTGTTATGGAGGGAATACGGATTTTGAAAGAAAACTCCATGTTTCAAATTTCCGAAAGTTCAATTGAAAAGGGATTGGCAAATGTAATAAAAAACACAGGATTTTCAGGCCGTTGGCATACGATAGGCTCAAACCCATTGACAATCTGCGATTGTGGCCATAATGAAGATGGTATCCGGCAAGTTTTGATTAATATAAGCCAAACAAGACACAACAATCTACACATGGTCTTTGGCATGGTTAACGATAAAAACAGAGAACCTATTCTCGCCATGCTTCCCAAAGAGGCACAATATTATTTTTGTAAACCTGATATACCACGAGGGCTCGATGCCGTTGTGCTGGCTGAGGATGCTAAAAAGTTTGGGCTAAACGGCAAGGTTTATCTCTCGGTAAAGACTGCACTCGATGCTGCCCGAAAAAATGCCCGTACTAACGATCTTATTTTTGTTGGAGGAAGCGCTTTTGTTGTTGCAGAAGTTGTATAACCATTTAAACATCGGCTTTTTGTGTTAAATTTTACAAATCGAATTTTTTTTAAAAACCTCAAGTCCCAAATCAAATTTATATTTTTGTAAACAAACAATTAACGGATAATTATTTTTTTCCATGAAAGCATTTTCTTATTCTATTCTGACATTTTTTTTTATAGCCATTTTGTTTTTGGGCTGTACAAATCACCAATCAAAAGACCAATCTTATCTTTTTCAACCTCGTAAGATGTTTGCGATACCTGAGCGTGAGCCTGGCCAAACGGACGTAATTGAGCTTAAGTGCGAGCCTATTGATAATGTTCGTATTGCAATAATCGGGCTTGGCATGAGAGGTTCGGGTGCAGTGAGAAGGTTAAGCTATATTGAAGGGGCTACTATTACCGTGTTATGCGATGTAGTACCTAAAAATGTAGAACATTCACAGAATATACTCCGAGAGATGGAAAAACCCGAGGCTGTGGTATATACCGGGCCGGATGACTGGAAGGAGGTTTGTAAACACAAAGATGTTGATCTGGTTTATGTGTGCACACATTGGGATTTGCATACGCCTATTGCAGTTTTGGCGATGGAAAATGGTAAACATGTAGCTGTAGAGGTTCCAGCAGCGTTAACGGTAGAGGAGTGCTGGCAGCTTGTAAACACTGCAGAAAAAACACAACGTCATTGTATGATGCTCGAAAACTGTAATTACGATTTCTTCGAAATGGCTACTTTAAACATGGCTCAACATGGCCTTTTTGGTGAAATAGTACATGTTGAAGGCGCCTATATCCACGACCTGCGGTGGCTGAATTTTGACGATACAACAGGTTATTGGGATATGTGGAGATTAAAACACAACGAAAGGTTTGATGGAAATCTCTATCCCACTCATGGTTTAGGACCAATAGCTCACATATTAAATATACATCGTGGCGACAAGATGGATTGGTTAGTTTCGGTATCGAGTAACCAGTTTGGTATGTCGGAATATGCACGTGAACACTTTGGAAAGGATTCAGATTATTCCATTCGGGATTACAAAAAAGGTGATATGAACACCACCATAATAAAGACCCATCGTGGCAAAACCATGATGATTCAGCACGATGTAACCAGCCCGCGGCCCTATAGCCGTATCCACATGGTAAGCGGCACTAAAGGCTTTGCGCAAAAATGGCCACGCATGGGAATTGCCCTCGAACCTAACGGACATTATTGGATGCCGGATGATGAGATGAAGGAATTGTTAGAGGAATACAAACACCCAATTGTTGCTGAAGTGGGTGAACGTGCGAAAGAAGTTGGTGGCCATGGCGGTATGGATTTTATTATGGATTACCGGCTAATTTACTGCCTGCGCAATGGACTGCCCCTTGATCAGGACGTTTACGATGCCGCCGAATGGTCCTCTTTAGTTGAACTGACAAGAATTTCGGTAGCAAACAGTGGAATGCCAGTACAAATACCCGATTTTACAAGAGGATCGTGGGAAAAGCTAAAAAAGGTAACATATCACTCTCTTTAATTTTTTAATGCAATAATTATGTTCAACATGAAAAAGACACTGTTATTATTTGTTATAGTCTGCTTGATTAGTTCATTGCAAGCACAAAAAGAAAAAGAGCTCACGCTTGATCTCGTTTTTAAATCCCGGGAGTTTTCGGCTAAAAGGGCACAGGGTTTACAGCCACTTCAGGATGGTAAACGTTATATTCAGATTAAACCTGATTCCATCAATGCTTACTATTACGAAACCGGTAATTTGTCGGAAGTAATTGTTACTTCAGACGAATTGATTCCTGCCGGCGATTCCACTTCAATACCTATTTGGGGATATGAGCTAAGCGGCGACGAAAGCAAAATCCTTTTCCCAACTGATACCGATCCTATCTATCGGTATTCATCACGATCAAATTATTTTGTTTTTGATCTGAAGACAAGAAAATTAACTCAATTGTCGTCAAATGGCAAGCAAGGCTTGGCAGATTTCTCACCAGATGCCACCAAGGTAGCTTTTGTGAGGGACAACAATCTCTTTATCAAAAACCTAAATAGTAATGAGGAGAAACAAATTACTTTCGATGGATTGGATAGGCACATCATCAATGGTACCACAGATTGGGTTTATGAGGAGGAGTTTGCTGTAACAAAAGGATTTCATTGGTCGCCGGATAGTAAAAAAATTGCATTCATGCGCTTTGATGAGTCGGAAGTAAAAGAGTGGTGGTTACCCACTTATGGCATGTTATATCCTGATTACCATAGTTACAAATACCCGAAAGCAGGAGAAGCTAATTCTATCGTTACCATACACGTTTACGACCTTGAAACTGGTACGATAACACTGATGGATACCGGCGCCGAAACGGATCAGTATATCCCCCGTATACTATGGACATCGAATCCGGAAAATCTGGCAATCCTACGCCTAAACCGACTACAGAATCATCTTGAAATATTAGTGGCAGATGCTTCATCAGGAGAATCAAAAGTGATATACTCCGAGAAAAACAAGTATTATATAAACGACAACAATTACGACGATATAATATTTCTCGATAATGATAAAGAGTTTATCCTCATGAGCGAAAAAGATGGCTTTAACCATATCTATCTTTTTGACATAAAAGGGGAGCAAAAAAGTCAGATCACACAAGGTAATTGGGAAGTTACCAATCTGCTTGGCATTGATCAGAAAAATAGAAAGGTCTATTATCAATCAACAGAAAAATCACCATTGGAACGAAATATATATGTTACAGGTTTCGATGGTAAAAAGAAAAAAGAATTAACCCCGGTTAAAGGGTGGAATAGCGCCCAGTTTAGCGCCGATTTCAGCTTTTTCATAAAAACTTACAGCGATGCAAATACACCACCCGTCTATTCGGTGAATAACGGAAAAAATGGCGATCAGATCAGGCAATTAGCCGAAAACTCTAAGCTTATTGAAAAACGCAATGAATATGGTTTTTCACCGAAGGAGTTTTTCACAATAATTACTTCTGAAGGAGTCGAGCTTAATGCATGGAAGATAATGCCACATAATTTTGATTCTACAAAAAAGTATCCTGTTCTTTTCAGCATTTACGGTGGGCCTGGCTCCCAGACGGTAAGGAACTCTTTCGGCGGCGATATGTGGGAACAATACCTTGCGCAAGAGGGTATTATAGTAGTCTCCGTTGATAATCGTGGAACTGGTTTTCGTGGTGAAGAATTTAAAAAAATGACCTATCTCCAACTTGGAAAATATGAAACCATTGATCAAGTAGAGGCTGCTAAGTACCTCGGCACATTGCCTTATGTGGATAAAAATCGAATTGGCGTATTTGGCTGGAGTTACGGAGGGTATATGTCAACATTATGTCTTACCAAAGGCGCTGAGATATTCAGTGTGGCTGTTGCAGTTGCTCCGGTAACTAATTGGCGTTTTTACGATAATATTTATACCGAACGTTTCATGCGTACTCCCCAAGAAAATCCTGATGGTTACGATGATAACTCACCTATCAATCATGTTGATAAAATGCAAGGGAAATATCTTCTTGTTCACGGCATGGCTGACGATAATGTGCATCCGGAAAATAGCTACGACCTCATCTCGGCATTAGTAGCAGCCGATAAGGATTTTGACCTTATGTTATACCCAAACTCAAATCATGGAATTTATACCGGATACAACACCCGATTTCATCTTTATAAAAAAATTACCGATTTCCTAATGAAAAATCTGAAAGGAGTATCCGAAGAAGAATAAAGAATTCAATCTTAAAAAATAACCTCTTTTAAATCTTAAAGGATGATTTCAAGGCTGTTATAAACAAATTTTGTTTAAACAATATTTTTTTCGGCAATCAAAAATTGATAAATACAAATAAAAACAAACGACCTAAGATCTTTGCCACTTTGCCGGCGCTCAACGAATCGGAAAATATCCGGCAATTCATTAGAGATATTATGATGCAGGATTATGCAGAGTGGAATCTTATCGTTTGTGTAAATCAGCCGGAGGAATGGTGGGATAGTCCCGAAAAGGTAAGCGTTTGCCATGATAATGCTTTAACTTTAAATTACTTACAAGGAATAAACGATAAACGTATTTTCCTGCTTGATCGAAGTAGCAAAGGAAACGGATGGATTGGCAAAAGGCATGGCGTAGGCTGGGCAAGGAAGACAGCAATGGATTTTGCATGTACAATGGCCGGAAACACTGATATTATTCTCACCCTCGATGCTGACACCCATTATCCTTCTAACTATTTTGATTCGGTAATAAATGCTTTGGAAAGTTATCCTGATGCTACCGGCTTACAGGCGCCCTATTATCATAATCTAACAGGTAACGAGCAAGCTGATTGCGCCATTCTCCGATACGAGATTTATATGCGGAGTTATGCTATCAATCTTATGGCTATACGTAATCCCTATTGTTTTTCGGCAATAGGATCGGGCATGGCTTGTAGTGTAGAGGTATATAAGAGGGTTGGTGGATTAACGCCTAAAATGAGCGGCGAAGATTTTTATTTTATTCAAAAGCTGAGAAAGGCCGGTAGGGTTATAATCAACTGCGAAACTGTTGTAAACCCTGCGGCTCGTTTTTCTGATCGGGTTTACTTTGGCACCGGGCCGGCAATGATTCGCGGGAAAGATGGAAATTGGGATAGCTATCCGATTTATAGTATGGAGAGTTTTAAAAAAATAGCCGACACTTACGCTCTATTTCCACTTTTGTATGAAAAAGACATACCTGTCGCACTTGATGAATTTCTTTTGCAATGGAGTGGCGGGAGTTCTTTTTGGGAACCGTTACGCCTGAATAGCAGTAATGTGGATGCTTTTGTAAAGGCTTGCATGCAACGGTTCGACGGATTAAGGATTTTACAGTTTTTAAAAGCCGATAACAAAAACTACAAAACAACCGATGAAGAGAAACTTAAAGAACTCCTCGGGTCAAAACTCTTTTCCGATATTGAAAAACCAGATGTGTCCAATGTAAAAGATTTTGAAAAATTATCAGTTGACGAAATGAATATGCTTCGCGATCTGCTTACAGAAAAAGAACGTAAATTGCAACGCCATATTAAATTAGCATGAGTGGAAAAAATATGATTTTTATCCTTGGACCTACTGCCACCGGCAAGACCCGCATTGCCGCTTTAGCAGCCCACGACATAAACGCAGAGATAATTTCTGCTGATTCAAGGCAGGTATATCAAAAAATGGATATCGGTACCGGCAAGGATATAGGCGACTATGTAGTAAAAGGATTTTCTGTACCCGTACATCTTATTGACATAGTAAAGGCAGGCTTCAAATATAGTATTTACGACTTTCAAAATGATTTTCGGAAAGCCCAAAAGGAGATTACAGAAAGAGGAAAAAAAGTGATTGTATGTGGTGGCAGCGGGCTTCATTTAGAGACGGCATTAGGCTTATACACCTTGGAAGAAGCTCCTGAAGATCAGCAATTCCGGCACGAAGCTTCCACTATGAGCCACGATGAATTAGTACAGATATTAGTTAAACTGACCAAACTGCACAATACTACTGATATTACCGATCGAAATAGGCTGATCAGAGCAATTGAAGTTGCAAAAGCAAGTCATTTTGTAAATAAAACAGAGGATACAGAGCAAAAAATATCAAAGGCAAACAAAAATTTGATTTTTGGAATTAAAATGCCACGCGAAATAATTCGGCAAAGAATTTCCACACGTCTGCAATTGCGGTTGAACGAAGGCATGATTGATGAAGTAGAGGGGTTGCTAAAAAATGATTTAAAGCCTGAAGATATTATCTATTACGGTCTCGAATACAAATACATCACGCTATATCTGATTGGAGAAATAGATTATAACCAGATGTATGAAAAGCTGAACACAGCTATTCATCAGTTTGCTAAACGACAGATGACATGGTTCAGGCGCATGGAAAAAAAAGGGATTAAAATACAATGGTTAGACGGTATGAACGAGCCGGAAAAAATTGCTTTACAAATCACGGATATTGTCGGAAGAACTAATTACATCAGTTAGAAATTTGGTTTATTTAACAATTTTACTGTCTCTTGTTTTCCTTAAAAGATAGAGTCTTCCGTTCTGGTAGTAAGCATCTCGAGTGCTCTCATTCCAAAAATTGAGTTCCCCTTTTTGTTGATACGAGGGCTCCATGTAGCCACGCTAAATTGTTTGGGGTTAATGGCTACTATGCCACCTCCGATGCCACTTTTGCCTGGCAGTCCGACTTTGAATGCAAACTCTCCCGACTCATCATAAAAGCCACACATAAGCATGATAGCATTGATCCTTTTTATTTGACTGCGGGTAAGCGTTACGCCGGCAAAGTCAAATGGTTGTGCAAGGTTGGCATAAGGCAGAAAGGCTTTTGCTAATTGCTCACATGTCATTTCGACTGAACAGATGTGAAAATAGAAATCAAGAACTGCATCTATATGATTTTCAATATTTCCATAAGATTTCATCAGATTGATTAATGAAGCATTACGATAGCCTAAGTTTTTCTCCGACTTGGCAACTTTTTCATTAAAATCAATAGATCGGGTTCCGGTTATCTTTCTTACAAACTGAAGGAATGCTTCATAAGGATCATTAAGTTCCGTTAACAGGATATCGCTAAGTACATGCGCACCGGGATTGATCAGCGGATTACGCGGTTTCCCTTTTTCATATTCCAATTGAACCACAGAATTGAACGGGTTGCCCGACGGCTCCACATTTACCCTCTCCCAAAGGGAATCGCCCCTTATCGAAAAGGCCAATGAAAGTAGAAACACTTTAGCAATACTCTGTATTGAAAATTTTTCCTCCACATCCCCTATTGAAAAGGTAGAACCTTTGGTGGTTATGAGTGCAATACCAAATTTGTCCGGTTCAACCTTCGCAAGCTCGGGTATATAATCTGATACTTTACCATCTGGTGCAGAAGCCTTTACTTCATCATAAATACCAGTAATAATCTGTTTGAAGTCCATAGTATTAAAATAAAATGCAAAGTAAGTCAATCAATCCTCATGTTGTATCTTTATAGAACTAAATTATTTTCACTTCCAGTTTGGAAATAAAAATGTTAAAGAGGCTTTATTGAAAAGCTCAATGAACAATGTAACCGTTTTACTCTAAATCAATATTATTGAGCTGCCATGAATCAATCTTATTTGACTTTTATAGATCGGAGTATGTAAAAAATGAATAGCACATAAAAGAAAGCAGGGATGATTAACACAAACCAAAATGCCACAAAGGGCCTATTATAAAGTACACTTTTAATAATGAAAAATTTAATAATAA
>JAAYWF010000289.1 GCA_012516825.1 Lentimicrobium sp.
GATGCGCGGAGCAATATCCACACCCAAGTCTTCAGGTTTGAAGGTATCGAGTTGCTTTTTCTTGGCCTTCATGATGTTGGGCAAGGTGACATAACGCGGCTCGTTCAGGCGCAAATCGGTAGTGATGACGGCTGGCAAGCTCATGGTCAATGTTTCCATACCACCATCAACTTCGCGTGACACGGTGGCTTTGCCATCTGCAATTTCTACTTTAGATGCAAAAGTAGCTTGCGGCATGTCAGCCAATGCGGCTAGCATTTGACCCGTTTGGTTGCAATCATCGTCAATGGCTTGTTTGCCAAGAATGACCAATCCAGCTTGTTCTTTGTCTACCAAAGCTTTGAGAATTTTGGCAACGGCTAAAGGTTGCAACTCTTCTGCTGTCTCAACCAGTATGGCACGGTCTGCACCAATGGCCATGGCTGTTCTAAGTGTCTCTGTGCATTGGGTAACACCACAAGAAACAGCGATGACTTCAGTTGCAGCGCCTTTTTCTTTGAGACGAACCGCCTCTTCAATCGCGATTTCGTCAAATGGGTTCATGCTCATTTTCACGTTGGCGATATCGACGCCAGTATTGTCTGATTTAACACGGACCTTGACGTTGTAATCCACAACGCGTTTAACTGCGACCAAAATCTTCATTTGAAGTGACTCCTGTTTTGAATTGATACCGACTGCAATTTGACATACTCTCAGAATAAACGAGGTTGACGTTTACGTTAACGTCAACCAATTCAAGCGATTGTAGAGTGTATTATCCACAAAAAATAGTACGACCGTGCTATTTTTTGAAATTATCTGAATTTTGGAGCTCATGGAGGTCTGAATCTGTCAATTCAATGACCGTTAAATGGTTATCTTTGGCGAAATTCATCACAAAATCCCAAGCCATGGGCTCAAGGGAACGGATATCGCTCTTCACCACCACGCACCTCACATCGCCAAAAACTCGGGGAACACACCATGGTGAATAACTCAATTGCCTACCAGATTGGGCTCCACCAGGTCGGAATTGGCTCATCACACCTGCTAGGCGTTCAGACCAGTCGCTAGGTCTGAAGGTTTTGCCTTCTTTGGTGATGCCCTTGATGATGTAGGTTTTGCTGTTGGCGGGTGTCATGCGGGGTGTGCAATTAAATCCAATGCGTACAAGCGTGTTTTGCTGCATCGCCATAGTATTCTATCTTATATAAGACATAAGAATATTGATGAATTGAGTTGACCACCTTTGTATAAGAAGATTTTTAAAAACAATACTGCGCTACCCGATTGGGTTATGAATGCATACCCCTGTCGGTAGTAGACACATAATGGGCTCTGGCGTCAAATCACACTTTTCATCTAAAAGCTCTATGTCCGCTACGCCGATTCACAACCCAAGCGCAAACCCACGTCCACAAGCTGTGACGGAAGTTAAAAACACCACGTGCTACATGTGTGCGTGCCGCTGTGGCATTCGGGTTCATTTACGCGATGGCGAAGTCAGATACATAGAAGGTAACCCTGACCACCCTTTGAATCAGGGCGTTTTGTGCGCCAAGGGTTCGTCTGGCATCATGAAGCAGTATTCACCTGCGCGTTTAACAAAACCTTTGCGACGCAAACCAGGCAGTGAACGGGGTGCTGGTGAATTTGAAGCCATAGAGTGGGATGAAGCATTTTCTATCCTAGAAAAACGTCTGCAAAAGATACGCGAAACTGACCCAAAGAAGTTTGCACTATTTACTGGACGTGA
>JAAYWF010000224.1 GCA_012516825.1 Lentimicrobium sp.
AAGATTCCGAGTGTGGCGAATACTGTCAGGAATTGGTTATGTGTACGCCACCACTGATCGGGAGGAAGCTGACTCTTCATTTTGGGGTACATCTGTTTAAATGCATTGTCAATGTCGCCGGTTCCCGTTCCAAACCATAAATTTTCCCTGATAATATTTATTCCGGCACGCCAAAATTCCAATCGTTGTGTAACTGATGTGGCGGTTAGATAGCCCGTTTGACGATATAGTACAATTTCCCAGACTACAGTTTTTAGCCGGTGTTTAATGTTTCTCTTTTCTAAATGATTAATGCTTGCAATGCCGGTTTCGATGTTGTGTATATCTTCTGGCGTCAGTGCGTTAAGGCCATCGGCATCCTTGCGCAACCCTTTCGAGGTCATATAACGAATAAGTGTGTACATCAATCCGTGCCCATATTTATCAACGGAGTCGAGTTTAATATTACTTCGCTTATTCCATTCTGATTCTAACTCTTCAACATTAATATATTGGCCTACCCAGTTTCCGTTTTCAATACCAAATAGAGTGCTGTCATGTAAATAAGGATTTCCACGACTGGTGAATTTATCGAGGCTTTCATGATAAAAAGGCTTTTTGGGAGTAATTTCATCATAAATTGACTTCATAAATAAAAACATGAAAACCGGAATGGCAATGATGAAAAACAAAAGCGCCGATTTTACCACGATTCGTTTTAAATTAATTACAAAGATGGTAAGCAATATAATAGAGGTAATTACTATAATAGCAAAGCCTGTAACTGACTCCATTAAAGTAAGAAAAAACAGTAACCATATTGAAGATAGAGCTAAAAATATCCTGAAAACTTTAGAGAAATATTTTTTTTGAAAAGATAAATAGATTCCCGCAAAAAATGCTACGCTTATGTTTAATGCAAACCGTATTAGAGAAATGAAAGGGGCGCTCCTGGGCTGATAAATCTCTTGTGTAAAGAGTTTGTAGGAGCTGTAAAACGACCCGAAAAGGTTGGCTCCAATGAAAACAAGCATTAGATAATAGAAGGTCTTCACGTTCAGGCGTGGGGAAGTGGAGATGATAATTGGTAGGGCCAACAGCGGAAGCTTTATGCGTAAGTCTTTCCATGCATAATGCAAATCGGAAGTCCACAACAGCCCTATTACATGGATAGCAAAAATGGAAAAGACGACCAGTGCAGGTTTGTTTTTGAAAAAATCACGAAATTTATATAGGATTTTTGGATCAATCAGCCAGTTGAAAATCAAGATAAACTGTGCGATACTCATCAGATATTTGGATGTGGGCAAAGAAACGAGCATCAATCCAAGTCCAAAGAGGTGAATGTTTGTATGATTAAACCATGCAGGTATTTTTTTTACAATTGTCATTTTTGATTAATCATTTGATTTTCTTTTATTACAAAAAAACTAATTTTGTTTCAAAGAAGTATTATTTAAAATGAAAAAGAAAAGAAAAGCTTTCGGCAGATTTCTAAGAACCATCGTTAAAGCCTTGCGTATCTTTCTAATGACCATAGGAGTAGTTTTTTTAATTATGGTTGCGTTAAGTTTTACTTCAATACCTTTTAAGGTTTATTATTGGTTAGGAACTAATCAGGTTAACCCGAAAGGAACCCCTGATTATATTGTGGTTATGGGCGCCGGTGGTATGCCAGGCCCTGGCGCCCTTATGAGAAGCTATTTTGCTGCAGAAGCTGCATTGCTTTTCCCCGAGGCAAAAGTCATTATTACGTTACCAGCCGATACGCTAAATTTTATTAATAGCGATGCCTATCGAATGGCAGAAGCTATTGAGATGAAGGGCATTAGCGCCGACAGGATTATCTTCGAAACAAATGGCACGAATACTTATACCCAGGCCAATGAAGTATTAAAATTGCTTGGCTTTAAAGATGATGTCAATTTGCTTATCGTAACATCGCCCGCTCATGTTTATCGTTGTATCCTTACATTTAAAAAATGTGGTTTTCAACATGTAGGAGGGCTGCCGGCATTTGAGGCAGGTTTTAGTCCTGATCTGCTGATTACCGAAAAAGAGAGAAAACAAAAAGTCAAAGAATTAGGAAGAAGGGTGAGTTTAAGATATAATATGTGGAATTATCTTTCTTTAGAGGTTGTTGTTGTCAGAGAGTTTGTGGCGCTCGGATATTATAAAATCAAAGGATATATATGATGTGTGATTAGCCATTTAAGAGCTTTTAGCAAATAAGAAAATTTTTGATTTTTTGAAAGTTGGTTTTGAAATTAAAATCCTGAACAACTTTTAATCGTCCTGCTTTCCCCATTTTTATTCTAAGCTCTTGATCTTCAATTAGTCGTACAGTTTTATAAAAAAGATCCTCTGCGTTGTTTGCGTCAGCTAAAAATCCGGTTTCTCCATCTACAATCAGTTCGGGATTACTACTACAGTTGAATGCCACCACCGGCTTTTCATGCATCATTGCTTCGGCCAGCACATAACCAAAACCTTCCCAAAGCGATGGGAGAATAAAAATGTCAATCTGACCCATAAAATCTGCAATATCATCAACATAGCCGGTAAGTACTACGTGGTCTTGAAGGCGTTCATCCTGAATTTTATTCAATAAGACTTGTTTTTGAGAACCATCGCCGCCAATCAACATTTTGAATTGATAACCGGCATTACGTAATTTTTTAGCAAGATGTATCAGTTCATGTTGAGCCTTCTGTTTTTCAAGTCTTCCCAAATTTCCGATAACAACTGATCCGGAAGAGGATTTTCTATTGTTGTTATGCGTCAGTTCGTTGATTTTGACTCCATTATAAATCACGGTAATTTTTTCAGGGTCAATTATATTTTTGTTATTTGATAAAATTGTGCGTTTTGTTTCATAAGAGTTAGCCAGTACTTCAGTAATTATCTTTGCAAATAGAAAGCGATTTAACAGTGTGTTGCGTATTGGGATGGCGCTGCCTCTGCGGTAAATAATTCTGTTTACACCTGCTAACCTTGCTGCAATTCCGGCAGATTTCATATCAGACGGCAAGTTGAGAACAACGGTTTTTATCTCTTTTTTGATGAAAAATCTGCGAAGCTGATAAATGCGAAAAGGATTGAGAAAACTCAAGTTAGAGATGGTGAACGAGTATGTATTTAGCTTTTTGTTAGTTGCTTTATGCAATAAAAATGAATTTTTATGAGCTGCTAAAATTACCGGAATTCCCTCATCAGATAAAGCGGAAGCAATTTCGAAATGCCATTTTTCACCTCCTCCCCAGGTTTTAGCGGTATTAAAAAAGCAGATCATGACTTGTTCTCTTTTTTTCGCTCTTTCTGCATTTGCCACGCTTTGAAATATTTCAGAAAGGTTTGAAGCGCAGCCAAACGGCAAATGACATAACCGTAATAGCCATCTAAAAAACCGCCATTTATAATGTATTTTCTTAGAAATATTGTCGGAGGATTAAGTAATGCCTTAATGAAAGGGATGTGTCGGCCTGAGATAAAAAGCTGTTGGGCTGCTAAGCTGCTAAATTTGTTCGTTTGGGCAACATGCTCATCTATTGAATAATAGCTAAAATGAAGCAGATCGCCTTTAAGGAAAGCTATTTGTTGAGGCTCGTTAAATTTTAGCTTTTCATGTACCTCTCCACTCCATTGAGCCTGATTCTTGTGAAAGATGCGTAGCTTGGTGTCGGGGTACCAGCCGCAATGTTTTATCCATTGCCCGCAATAATTGGTAAGACGATTAAAACGTGCAAATTGTGGTGCTCCCTGTGATTTCCATTTTTTAATCGAATTTTTCAACTCCTCCGAAATTGCTTCATCGGCATCAATAGAGAGAATCCAATTATTTGAAGCTAATGAGTTAGCAAAGTTTTTTTGTGCTGAGTAGCCCCTCCATTTTTCCGAAATAAATTTTGCTCCAAATTGCTCACATATATTTTGAGTTTCATCAGTCGAAAACGAATCTACTACAATAATTTCGTCCGCTATCTCTTTAACGGATTGCAGGCAACGGCCTATGTTGCGTTCTTCGTTGAACGTGATGATTATAACTGATAGTTTTGTCATCGTCTCAATTCAAAGTTTTGCCCTAGATAAACTTTTCGAACATGTTCGTCAGCAGCAAGTTCTTCGGCAGTTCCCGAACGAAGTATCGAGCCTTCAAACAGCAAATAAGCGCGATCGGTGATCGAAAGAGTTTCGTGTACATTGTGGTCGGTAATAAGAATGCCTATATTTTTATCTTTTAGTTTGCTTACTATATTTTGAATATCCTCTACCGCTATTGGGTCAACACCGGCAAATGGTTCGTCAAGCAGGATAAACTTAGGATCAACGGCCAGCGCCCTTGCAATTTCCGTTCTACGGCGTTCGCCACCCGATAGAGTTATTCCACGGCTCTTCCTTACATGCTTTAATCCAAACTCCTCAATCAATAACTCTAAACGCTCTTTCTGTTCAGCTTTACTGAATTTGGAAAATTCCAAAACACTCTTAATATTGTCTTCAACGCTTAAATGGCGAAAAACAGAGGCTTCCTGTGATAAATAACCAATGCCGCGCTGTGCACGTTTGTACATTGGTTCGTAGGTAATATCTACATCATCTAACAACACACGCCCCTCGTATGGCTTTATCAGCCCTACTATCATATAAAAAGTAGTTGTCTTACCGGCGCCATTCGGCCCCAACAGTCCGACTATTTCTCCCTGCTCAACACTTACAGAGACGTCGTTGACAACCATGCGCTGCTTGTATTTTTTGTAGATATTTTGTGTTTGTAATAACATGTTGCGTAAGAATCAAATGAAGTGTCAAAGTTAGATTAAAACTGAAATTGAAGACTAAGCAATAACCCAAATTTCTGAATATCGGCATGGTCGAGATATGATAAACGCCAAACTGCATCAAATCGGATTACTTTTAAAATATTTTCAACTCCGGCGCCAACTTCAAAAAAGGGCTTGTTGAGAGTGTACATACCTTTAGGGAAAATAGAATAATTTCGGTTTTTATGATCAAGCCCTCCTACAATAGCCCTGCCCCAAATAACTTCACGCCATTTCAGCTTTCGAAAAAGAGGCACACGAATGAAAAAATAACCGTCAAAAT
>JAAYWF010000225.1 GCA_012516825.1 Lentimicrobium sp.
AATATTGCAGCTTTTTGCCGGTGCCGATACAGTTCGGAACTAAAAAAGAGCATGTAAAGGTAGAAGGCGAAAAAGATAAAGATGGCAACGACAAGTATGTGGAGGTAGAGAAGCCTAATATTATCAACAATACCGACCCATTGTGGAAAAAAGCCCCGGTTGACTTGAAAGATGAGGATTACAAAGATTTTTACCGTGAGCTTTACCCGATGAACTTCGAGGAGCCGCTTTTTCATATCCACCTCAATGTTGATTATCCTTTTAACCTCACCGGGATACTCTATTTTCCTAAGGTTAAGCGAAATTTTGAAGTGCAGCGTGATAAGATACAACTATATGTGAACCAGGTTTTTGTTACTGATTCGGTAGAGGGCATCGTCCCCGATTTCCTTACATTGCTACACGGCGTCCTCGACTCGCCCGACATACCGCTCAACGTGTCGAGAAGCTATCTGCAAAGCGACCGTAGAGTAAAGCAAATCTCAAACCATATAATGAAAAAAGTATCCGACAAATTAGAGGATATTTTTAAAAACCAACGTGAGGAATTTGAGAAGAAATGGGATGATATAAAGGTGTTTATTGAGTATGGGATGATTTCGGAGGAGAAGTTTTACGACCGTGCTAAAAAGTTCTGTTTACTAAAAAATATAGAGGATAAGTACTTCACCTTTGACGATTACAAGGAGAAAATCAAAGGAACACAGACAGATAAGGATAAAAAGTTAGTCTATCTGTACGCTACCGACAAAGAAACACAGCATAGCTATATCGAATCGGCTACTGAACGCGGATACGATGTGCTGATGATGGATGGTGTGTTGGATAATCATTTTGTAAATACACTTGAGCACAAGTTCGAAAATTCATCTTTTGTACGTGTTGATGCAGATACTATTGATAAGCTGATAAAAATTTCGGATGATGAAAATATTTCGAAACTTGACGATAAGCAGAAGGAGTTGCTTAAACCTATTTTTGAAAAGGCTGTTGACAAGTCGAAGTTTACGATAGTTTTTGATAACCTGAGTGAGACAGATATGCCGGTGATGATAACGCAGCCCGAGTTTATGCGCAGGATGAAGGATATGTCGGCGCTTGGCGGCGGCTATAGCGGCTTAGACGCTTTCCCCGATAGGTATAACTTAGTGGTAAATAGTAATCATAACCTGGTGTATAAGATGGCAAATGAGGAAAATGACGAAAGCCGCGAAAAAATGGCACAGCAACTGACAGATCTGGCGCTGCTTTCTCAAAACCTTCTGAAAGGGGAGGAGCTTACAAAGTTTATTAAACGTAGCGTTGAGATATTGTAGTTTGTACAGTGGGTTGATTTACGCTAAATTTGAATTTATTAATACTTTTGCTTAAACAAATATTTCAAATCTTTTCGTATGAAAAACAGAAGATTATATGTTACTCTCGGAGTAATTGCTTTAGTAGTGATTTTGATCTTTTCAGGTGCAAAAAACACCTACAACTCAATGGTTAAATATGATGAGGGCGTTAATGTTGCGTGGTCGCAGGTAGTTACCGACTATCAACGGCGGATGGACCTTATTCCTAACCTTGTCAACACAGTGAAAGGCTATGCCGACTTTGAGCAGGAGACTCTTATTGGCGTTATCGAGGCTCGTTCCAATGCCTCAAAGGTTAACCTCAATGTTGATAACCTTGATGAAAACTCGTTGCGCATGATCGAACAAACGCAGGCGGCGCTTAGCTCGGCGTTGAGCAGGCTGCTCGTTACTGTGGAGCGTTATCCCGACCTCAAAGCCAACACCAATTTCCGAGATCTGCAAGCACAGTTGGAAGGTACGGAAAACAGAATCGCCAATGCCCGTCGAAAATTTAATGAGGCAACGCAAGAGTACAATTTTTATATCAGGCAATTCCCCAAAAATATATATGCGTCAATCTTTGGATTTCGGACAAAACCATATTTTGAAGCTGCTGAGGGCGCCGAAAAAGTTCCGGAAGTTCAATTTTAACAAATCATCTTTTTCGATTGGAAGCCGATTCTAAAAAGGGTAATGTGGGACTTTCCAGTGAAGACGAAAAGTCTGTCAGGCAGGCCATTATTGATGCCGAGCTTAAAACCTCGGGCGAAATACGCGTGCATATCGAAGAGAACTGCCGTGTTGATGTACTTGATAGAGCTGCATATGTTTTTGAAAAACTGAAAATGCATAAAACAAAGTTTCGTAACGGAGCGCTCTTTTATCTTTCGATGAATGACCATAAGTTCGCAGTGATTGGCGATGCCGGTATTAATGCCGTTGTAGAAGATAACTTTTGGGAAGAAGTTAGAGATAAACTTGCAGTATATTTTGCAAATGGCCAATTTGCCGATGGATTAGTGCATGGTATCAAGCTGACGGGCGAACGCCTGAAACGATATTTTCCTTATCCTGATGATGATATCAACGAATTGCCTGACGATATTTCTTATGAGAAATTTCCAAAAACAGATTAATAGCTACAAATAATGAAAAAGTATTTTGTGCTGTTGGTTGTTTTGTTATTGAGCAATTGCCACTTTGCCATTGCACAAAAGGATATCCCCGACCGTCTTTCTCCACCAAAATTGGTTAACGATTTTACCGGTATTTTAAGTTCCGCTGAAACCCACACCTTGGAGCAAAAGCTTGTAACTTTCAATAACGAAACTTCCAATCAAATTGCCATTGTTATTGTAAATGATTTTGCCGGATATCAAAAAGAGCAGTATGCCGACCTGATTGGAGAAAAATGGGGTGTCGGCTACAAAGGCAAGAACAACGGCGTTGTTTTATTGGTAAAGCCAAAAACCGAGACAGAAAAAGGAGAAACATTTATTGCAACGGGATATGGCCTTGAAGGAGCGCTGCCGGATGCTGTACTTAAAAGATTGGTGGAAGAGGAGATGATCCCTTTTTTTAAAACTGATAGATATTATCAAGGGCTCGACCACACTACAGATATCATCATGAAGCTTGTTGCCGGAGAGTTTACGGCAGATGAATATCTTGGAAATAGGGATGTGTTAAAAGGCTTGTTTTTTGTTTTTTTCATATTAGTCTTATTCATTGCTTTTGTTTGTCGAAAGCTCAAAATGGCCAATGTAAAGGTTAAAAATTATAGCAGCGGCCATCACGGTATCTCTGCAATGCAATTGTTGATGCTTCTCCTTGAGGCGGACAAAGGGAAAGAGAAGGGTAAGTGGGGCTCTTTCAATTCAGGAGGAGGATTGTTTGGTGGGTTTGGCGGTAGTGGCGGGGGAGGCGGAGGCTTTGGCGGATTTGGAGGTGGCAGCTTTGGCGGCGGCGGCGCCGGAGGAAGCTGGTAAACAAATTCTTAAACCCATATCGGACATCCCCAAAAATAAATAAACGGGATTAAATCTCTTTAAACAGCGTTAATATATTTAGCTAATAATTTCACCTATTTTTGTCTTTAATAATTTAATAACCTTTCAACTACAAGGAGGAAATTTTTATGAAGCGAAAACTACAAACCTATTCCTTAGTGATTTTTGCCCTAATCGGTTTAAACTTTTCTTTTTCTCTATTTGCTCAGTCGGAGTATCAGTCGAAACTTTCGATTCTTGATGAGTATTATGCTAAAGCGCTTTCCGACTGGAAGGTTCCGGGTATGGCCATTGCAATAGTGAAAGATGGTGAAATCATTTATGCCAAAGGCTTTGGCGTAAAGGATGTAAGGACGAAAGAACCCGTTGACAGTGAAACACTTTTCCCGATAGCCTCTAATACTAAAGCTTTTACCTCCGCTGCTTTGGCTATTTTGGTAGATCGGGGGTTAATTTCATGGAGCGATAAGGTTACCGATTATCTTCCTTATTTCAAGCTTTGGGACCCATATGTTACTGAGAATATCACTATCAGTGATTTGCTAACGCACCGTGCGGGGTTAGCGACTTTTAGCGGCGACCTGCTTTGGTATGGGACTTTATACTCACGTGAGGAGATAATAAAACGTGCACGCCACCTTAAACCTGCATTTGGCTTTAGAGAGCGTTTTGGCTATTCAAATATATTGTACATCGCTGCCGGCGAAATAATCCCTGCCGTTACGGGGAAAAGCTGGGAGGAGTTTATTAAAGAGGAGTTGCTCGAATCTTTGAAGATGAACCGGACGGTGTTGTCAACAAATGATCTGCCCGGCAAGAAAAACGTTGCTACACCACACACTGATTATAACGAGGATGTTATACCGATTGAATACTTGAACTGGGATAATATGGGGCCGGCTGGCTCGCTGATATCCTGTGTAAACGACGTTGCAAAATGGCTTGTTTTACAGTTGAACAGAGGTGTAATAGATGGCGATACTATTTTTTCATCGGAAAGAAGTCGAGAGATGTGGACCTCTTATACACAAATGCCGATTTCCTCTTTTCTCGAAACAAATATGCCCTCAACAACCTTTAGGAGTTATGGATTAGGATGGGGATTAT
The DNA here is from genome assembly GCA_012516825.1 of Lentimicrobium sp. Classification (GTDB taxonomy): domain Bacteria; phylum Bacteroidota; class Bacteroidia; order Bacteroidales; family 4484-276; genus RZYY01. Next base: position 4,457 of record JAAYWF010000225.1, read on the forward strand.
GGAATTATCTTGGGAAAAAGATAGTCGAACACAATGGGGGATATGATGGTATGATTTCCCAAACATGTATGGCGCCCGAAGAAAATCTGGCTTTTGTAATCCTTACCAATAAAAATTCAAACCTATATTATCCTTTGATGTATAAAACCCTCGACACCTTCCTTGGCGGTGAAGAGAAAGATTGGAGCATGCTATTGTTGGATAGAGTTAAAAAACAAAAAGAGGCCGAAGAAAAGCGCAGGGAACAAAAAAATAAAGAGAGAATAAAGAATACCGATACCTCTTTGCCCTTGAATTGTTATACCGGAACATATGGCGGCGAATTATATGGAAATGCTATGGTTAAGCTAAATGGCGAAAAACTTACAGTACACATGCAGCCTGCGCCAATTTTCGAAGGAACACTGAAACATTGGCATTTCGATACTTTTGAGATTACATTTGAAAACATTCCATCATTGCCATCAGGCTTCTGTACTTTTATCCTCGACAATAAAGGGCAGGTTGCGGAAATGAAGATTGATATTCCTAATCCTGATTTTGACTTTACCGAATTGGAATTTATTAGAAAGAAATAAATCCCGAATTAAGCAATACATGAGTTTAATGTGGGATTGGAATCCCATTTTGCCAAGAATCCAATCAATTTTACAGAGCGGGTTCCTGATGTGTTATCTTGAAAGCTCAAATTTAGAGTTTTTATTTCCTCTGCGTTACTCTGTGTGTACCCCTGTGATACTTTTTTTTCTTACACTAAGTTTGTCAGAGTGAGGCAATGCTGTTACGCTTATCAATTGAGAAAATCCTATCCCCTAACATGATTAAGATAGCTTTTAGTCATAGCATGGCTTTAAGCCTTACTATGACATTGTTATGAATTTTCCTGTTTACTCCACTACCACTTTACACTGCCCGACTGCGCCGCCGTTGCTATATACTACGACAAGGTAGAGGCCGGGCGGCCAGTGGCCTACATCTAAACTAATATCCTGCTGGCCGGTGTAAATACGGCGGCGATGAACCTCTTTGCCAAAGGCATCGTAAAGGCGTAGCTCAATGTTGGAGTGGTGCTGGGTGTTTTCAAACTCAATGGTAAGCTCCTGACCGCTTACCGGGTTGGGGTAAACAATTACTCCGTGCTTTTTACTAAGTTCATTAATACCAACGTAAGGGTAACAATCAATTCCCCATTTTTGCCCCAAATTTAATAATGGATTGTTATTTTCCACCACACAACCTGCCACTATATAATAATCTATCATTATCGAAAGTGGGTAGCAAAGTCCCGTGGACCCACCAATGCCCTCAATGTAATATAAATCCATCCAATTACAACCGGAAAAATAGAATATTTTTCTCTCTTCGCCATTCAGCAAATTAACATACCTAATACTATCCACCACCAACGGACTAGAAAAGACGGTTAATAGCGTATCGTTAACGTCAAGGCTGAAATCGTATAATAAAGCATCTCCACACCACTCTTCATAAATAAATACCTTTTTGGCAATTGTATCCTCACGCATAAAAGCCGTAATATAAGACGAGTCCCCATCAACCTCATAAGGTGGGCAAAAACCACCGGCGCCAAAACTAAGAATTGGATTTGCTCTTACAATATTATAATGTAAACCATCCAATATAGTGTCGCCTTCAAAAAAACATCTTTCTCCACTAAAAAACATACAAGGAAGCCACTCATGACCTATCATTACATCCCAATATGTGTTGCTCCTGATAAGTGGATGGTAGTTTTGAGAGTTGATTTCCATTTGGAAAGTAATGTTGAGCAACATCACAATCAAAAACTTTATGTAAAAATTTGTACTTTTCATTTAAATATAACATATTCAAATTCAATATTCTCAAAGGTAGTACTTTGTAAAATTACTTGTTTGATATTCAATATTACTCTCCAATTGCTCACCATAGCAAAATCTTTTCTGTTTTCTCACTGCTGCCGGAGGATAGTTTTACAATGTACAATCCGGAATTAATCTTTTTGTTTTTACCAGACTCTATATCGAATGTGAACTGATTGATACCGGACTTGTATTTTAGCGTTTTTTGAAGGACTTTCCTGCCGTTTGCCGAATACAGCTCAATCAACATACTTCCATTGTCACAAGCCGAAAAATCAATGCTGAACGAGTAATGGGCAGGGTTTGGATACAGGTTAATAATATTCAAACAATTCTCACCAGGATCAAATGCATTTACATCTTTTGGAACACTGAACAGAAGTTCCTTGGTGCGAACAACATGTGAAAAATCATCAGCTATTAGCTGTTGATCAAGGTCGGCGATTATCGCAGATGTTTTATATAACCCTGATTCAAGTATAG
>JAAYWF010000226.1 GCA_012516825.1 Lentimicrobium sp.
GGTGCTTCCGATACGGTAGTAGTATCTTCCGCGTAATGGAATAGGAACAGAATAGGGAAGTGTAACAATTTCAATATAATGCATTTCGTTTTCTTCATGCAGATTTACCTCAACTGTAATTCCCATAGCATTGCGAATTTTGTTTGGAATGTCGTCCATTAACCTTTTGTAATCCTCAATACCTACAACATTTCCGTTATCGTCTTTACCAATGAAAATAGTACCACCTTGTGCGTTTGCAAAACCGCAAACCCATTTCAGGTAGTCATCGTGCCAAGCACTTTTATATTCTATGTTTTGCTGTTCGGGCATAGTTATTATGATTTAATTTCTTTTTAGCCATTCTTATTCAGACTCTTTGTTAATAAATCTCTTGCATCTACTTTCAATAGTTCAGCTATTTTGTATAAATCTTCTATACTTGGCTGTCTTCTGTTTTGGACATAAGATTTTACCATATTGTAACTTTTGCCCAACTGTTCAGCAAGCCAAAGTCGTTCCATCATTTTAATTACTCTGTTGATTTTAATACGCTTTTTTTTGCCTTGCCCATAACGTCTAATTTACGAAACGAAGATAAAACATTCTAGCAAAAAGCAAAAAAAAGAATAATGGAAAGAATATTTTTGAAAAATAAATCTTGTAATGCTCTCCAAACTTAAAACTGCGATAGCTGTTGCAGGCAATTCACGGGATGATTTTTCCAGCTTACACCACCACCATTTTGGCTTTTAAACTTACACTGATGAACTTAAATTCCTTCACTGAAAATGGGTTGGTAAGGATTGATGATAATATATCTTTCGCTAAGGTGTATAAAAACTCCAATGTTATTTGTTAAAAGTAGCTACTTCAACAAATATTAATTTTGCAGGTAAATAAAAACCTGCAAATAATGGATAAGGCCAAAAAAGAGAAAAGGTATTTTCGAATTTATGAACAATTAAAACAAATACTTTCTGCTTCATCCTTCGAAGATGCTAAGATGGCAACTATTTTGGCTGTGTTGCATCATAAAATGGAATATTTTTTCTGGACAGGTTTTTATGTTCTTCATAAGGGCGAACTCACTGTTAAAACGTATCAAGGTCCTTTAGCATGTCAGGTTTTGGAAAAAGATAAAGGTGTTTGCTGGGCAGCAATAAAGAGTAACAAAACCATTATAGTAGAAGATGTTCATCGTTTCGAAGGCCATATTGCTTGCGATTCTCGATCAAAATCCGAAATTGCAGTGCCATTACAAAACTCTTTCGGAAAACCCACCGGTGTATTAGATGTTGATAGTGCAGAATATAATTCCTTTGATGAGGTGGATGCCCATTGGCTTGAGATGATCGTCAAATTGATCTGATAATTTTTAAACCGGTAAGCTGTGGATATCTACATAATAATTATCATTCTTGCTCTGTCAACTGAGGTGTTTGTTTCGATTTTCATCAATGAATTTTTAAAAAATGCACGGTTGAGCCAAATCCTAAAAACAGCATTGATAATAGCTCTTGTAAGTATGATAATGGCCGGATTCGGCATTCTTTTAGGTCATGAAGTCAAGAAATTACTTTATAACATCTACGATATTATTTCAAATGCGATTTTCTTTGTACTCGGATTAAAAATGCTTTTGAAACCCTTCAAAAACAGATTACACTACATGATTCTCGACCTAACCCAAACAAAAACATTATTTATACTTTCACTCACTTTTGGCATAAATGCTTTTTTAGCAGGACTTGCATTGACCGAAAACAGTTTAGCAACGATTAATATTATAATGTTTTTTACTATTTATTTTCTGATTGTCTTAACCGCGGTCAGTGTCAGTAAATTAAAAAGTAATTTTTTGTTTGCCATCAGAGCTGATTTTGTAGGAGGTATTACTTTGATAATAATTGCCTTATTCTCATTTTTTATATAACTAATTGATTTTTAAAATGAAAATCGTTTTTTCTATTTTATTTTCCATTTTCCTTAGCATAAGTATTTTAGCACAAATCCCAAATGGATATTACGATGATGCTTTTGGTTTAAGCGGCGATGATTTAATGGAGGCATTGCACAACATCATCAAAGATCACACTTCTGTTACTTACGGTTCTCTTTGGGATCATTTTGCCATCACCGATAAAAAGCCTAACGGAAAAGTATGGGATATTTATTCCGATATCCCTGGCAGTATGCCGCCATACGAATACACATTTTTTACTGATCAGTGCGGTAATTACAATAGTGAAGGCGACTGTTATAACCGAGAGCATACTTTCCCTAAAAGTTGGTTTGGAGGTAATGCTTACCCAATGCACTCCGATCTTCATCATTTGTATCCAACTGATGGCTATGTTAACTCAAAACGTAGCAACCATCCTTATGGCGAGGTAAGCAGCCCATCGTGGGTTTCGATGAATGGTTCCCGACTTGGAGACAATTCGGCGCCTGGTTATTCAGGAACAGTATTCGAACCGATTGACGGTTATAAGGGCGATCTGGCAAGGATGCATTTTTACATGGCTACCCGTTATCTTGGCGAAGATGGTAACTGGCCGGGTAGCCCAGCGGTAAATGGAGCGCAGTTGAAAGAGTGGGCACTAAATATGCTTTACGATTGGCATCTCAACGACCCCGTGAGCGA
>JAAYWF010000227.1 GCA_012516825.1 Lentimicrobium sp.
GTCGAAAGCGTTAATGTCGTTTATTGCGCTTCCCCAGTCCACACCGCGTCCAATATTAGAGAGGCCCGGAACATTTTCCATAGGTACATTATCAACCACAATAAGCGGTTGGTTATCAGCGCCAATATTATTATTACCCCTGATTACAATCCTTGTTGAACCGCCTTCAATACCATCTGGCTGGCTAATTTGAACGCCGGCCGAACGCCCTGAGATTGCATTGAGAATGTTTGGCGCCCTTGATTCTATAAGAACATCTTCATCAATCTTTTCAGTTGAATAGCCAATTTCTCTTTTTTGCCTGCTAACACCTAATGCAGTAACAACTACCTCCTCAACTTCGGCATACTTTGTAAGCATCCTAATCTCTATAAATTGTTGTTCTCCAACAATTATTTCTACCGTTTCGAAACCGATATAACTAAAAACCAAAATAGTTGAAGCCTCTACAGATGGTAATGTAAAACGACCATTGACATCGGTTACAGTACCGGTTAGCGTGCCTTTGATTAAAACAGTTACCCCAATCAATGGAATATCGTCCTGATCGGAATAGACTTTACCCGAAACAGATTTTTGTTGCGCAAACCCAAATACATTGATCAACAGAAAAGTAAAAAGGGTAAATAACTTAAGTCTCATAAATATATAGTTGAGTGAGTGAATACTTTTTAAGTTATCAAAAGTAAAAGAAATTTTAATAGTCTTTCATTTTACAAAAAAAAATGACCTCCTTTTTCAGGGTTTGAATCTGCCGGATAGTTATAATAAGCTTGAGTCTTGATGAGTTGTGCCGAGCAAAAAGTCTTTTATGTTGTCAATTATATCATGTAAAAGCTACCTCATCATTGTAATTATGATCACGATGGGGATTTGTCTTCTTCATTCTTCTATTCCAAAGCATTACATTGACATAATATACCTGGCAATTGGAATAGCATTGGTTCTGTTGATCGTTCGTTGTTTCAGAAATTTATTGAAACAAAGTTAATTACTCATAAATCAATCCCGAAGTTTAAGCTAATAAGTTTCTTAAAATTGTGATAGGAAAGCGACTAAGTTATCGCTACGTTTCAGATTAAGTTTTTTCCTTAATCGTGTTCGTGCCATCTCTACACTCCGAATGTTTTGATGAGTTATTCTCGAAATCTCTCTAGAAGACATATTCATGCGGAGCAAGGCGGTAATCTTTTTTTCATTTTTGGTGAGCTTCGGGTGTTTTTTATAAAGATTATCGAAAAATGATTTGTTTATTTTCTCGAAAGTTAATTCTATCTCCGGCCAAAGAACTTCTATATTATCTTTTTTTGCCTCCTCAAGGATGTTTTCTAATTCATTAATTATAGAAGCTGGTGGGTTTTGCACAACATTATCCAAATTTCTGAGCACTTTTTTCAGTTGCCCATCCTTTTCACTGATTTGTGCAAGTTTTGAGATCATCTCTCTATTCTTACTATCAATTTCATTTTTGAGTCTCTCTATTTCTTTTTCGTAAAATTCATTTTTCTTTTTTTCAGCAATCTTTTCGTTGGTAATATCTCTAATAAAAGCGCCAATAAGTGTGGGAGTCCCAATTTCATTTTTAATAATCCACCCCTTTACCATAGCAGGTAAAATGGAGCCGTCTTTTCTCAGGTAGCTTCTTTCAACCGGCTCTATTGTATCGCCAAAAAGTATAGAAAGTTGAAGTGTTGAGGCTTCAACCTCTCTTTTATTTTTTGGCGTAATATCAAACAAGCTCAATTTAGTCAATTCCTCTTCTGTGTAATGAAGCATTTTACATAAGGTGGCATTGGCCATAATAATTCTTCCGTCAATAGAGCTTATAATAGCGCCTTCTGGTGAGGTATTAAATAACAACCTGAAATTCCTCTCACTTTCAAGTAACGCATTTTCTAAATTGACACGGTCGGTAACCTCAGTGGAAAATCCGATAATACCCACTGTTTCACCATCATAAGTTTTATACGGTATCTTGTCGGTAATAAATTTACGGTTTGGATCATTAAAAAGAGGTTTAATCAATTTTCGAAGCGGGATGTCGCTTTTAATAACTTTGAGATCGTCTTTCCAGAAATCAATTGCAAGCTCTTGATCTGATGTTAGCTCTGAGAGGCTTCTTCCTTGTACAAATTCGTTCGTCAGCTTAGTTGTCTCTTCAAAAGCACGATTAACACTTACAATCCTGTTTTCCAAGTCCTTTACATAAACTAATGCGGGAATGGAATCAAGAATAGTTTGTGTGTATTGTTGTTCTTTATAAAGCTCTTTTATTATTTTTTGTTGATCAGTAACATCCTGAATATAGTAAACAAAAACCTGATCATCAATAAACTTTATAGGCTTACAAGTTACATTAACGTCAATACTACCGCCCGTAAGCTTTTTTATGGAATCGTTAAATGAGTACGATCCTTTTTCTTTTGAAGTCTTCATAATTTCTGCCCACTTAGCTTTACTGTAGGAGAAAATATGTTTTACCTCTTTTTGTTTTAATTCTTGAAAAAAAGTAGCTTCAGCTATTTTGTTGGCATATAAAATTTCGTCCTTTTCGTCAGCTACTAATAATGCAATCGGTGCAAAATCTAAAAGTTGAAGATAATCAGCAAGTATCACGTAAATATATGATTTTTAAAGTTTTATAATAATTTTTTTCTATTTACTTCCAATTAATCTAAGGATATCATTTCCATTGGCAAAAATTAAAAGCCCAAAAAGGAATAGCATCCCGACAATTTGCGCATATTCTAAAAATTTGTCGCTTGGTTTACGGCGTACTATAATTTCGTAAAGCAAAAACATAACGTGCCCCCCATCAAGAGCTGGTATCGGCAAAAGATTTAAAATAGCAAGCATGATGGAAAGAAAAGCGGTAAGACTCCAAAAAGCCCGCCAGTTCCAGGTTGATGGAAATATTGATCCGATAGTGATAAAACCTCCAACGGACTCGTAAGCTTTTACCTCTTTGGAGAACAAAAGACGCAATTGTTTAAGATAGTTGGCCACCTCATCAAAAGCTTTGGCCGTTCCGGCAGGGATAGCCTGAATAAGTGAATAGCTCTTCTCCTTCAAGTTGAAATATTCTGATGGATTTTGAGGATATATACCGACAATTCCTTCGGGCGATACGGCCACTGTATTTGATAAAGTATCACCATTACGAATAACCGAAATGTTGACATTTTGCCCCTTAAAATGCTGAATTTCATCCCGAAACTCATCAAAGAAATTCACTTGTGTATCATTAATTGCAATAATTTTATCGTTTATCTGAAGACCGGCCTCTTTCGCAGAGGAGTTTTTTGTAAAATCGCCTACTACAAACGGAAAACGTATTCCAATCAAATCTGGACTCCGGTGATGGATCAATTTATTGAGAAAGCCTGAAGGAATTTTAATATCTTTCATTTGACCATCACGTGAAACCTGAATCGTTTTGGCTTCATCTATAATAATGGTGGGTAGTATTTTATGAAAATCCTCAACCTCTTTATTATCAATCGAAAGAATATAGTCGCCGTTACGCAACCCCATTTCATAAGCAAGCGAATCTACAGTAATGCCATATTTAACTTCAGCAGTAGGTAGGTATTGTTCACCCCAACTGTAAAGCATCACAATGTAAATAACTATTGCCAATAGAATATTTACTAAAACGCCGCCAAGCATAATTATAAGTCGTTGCCATGCAGGTTTTGACCTGAACTCATAAGGCTTAGGAGGCTGTTTCATTTGTTCCTTATCCATTGACTCATCAATCATTCCTGAGATTTTTACATATCCACCCAATGGCAACCAACCGATCCCATACTCCGTATCTTTGATTTTGAACTTGAAAAGCTCAAACCAAGGATTGAAAAATAGGTAAAACTTCTCGACACGCGTTTTGAAAATCTTGGCAGCAATAAAATGACCAAGCTCATGAAAAATAACGAGTATAGAGAGGCTAAGTAAAAACAATGATATTTTAGTAACTATTTCCATTCTATTTAATAAGCAGGTTTTAAAAATTCCTTTACGGTCGAAGTTATAAGTTTTTTTCAGTATTTATTCTTCCCTTTTTTTAGTTGTTTTCGGGTCAACTTTTTCAGTCGTTAATCGCATTTGATTTTCAGCCTGTTTTCGGTTCTTTTCGTTTTCTTATCATTAAGTGGTTGTTTTTAAACGTGTTAGTCTTGTTCAAATTGCTCATAAAAATACTATTTACGAATGATCTGGTTAGCTTATCTGTGTGAATAAGGTCTTCTAACCCAGGTTGTCTAATATAATCTATTTTGGCTATGCTTTGTTCAATGATATCTGAAATTTGCAAGAATGAAATCTTATTGTTTAAAAACAATTCAACAGAGGCTTCATTTGCTGCATTCAAAATGCAAGGCATGTTTCCTCCTTCTAGCAAAGCGTGGTAGGCTAAATCAAGATTTCTAAAGCTTTTTTTGTCGGGTTTAAAAAAAGTAAGGTTGGAGTTTTTATCAAAATCGAGGCGCGGGAATGGGGAACTAATCCTATTTGGATACGAAAGGGCAAAATGAATAGGGTATCTCATATCAGTAGGCCCAAACTGAGCTTTAATGTTGCCATCCACGAATTGCACCATCGAATGTACCACCGATTCAGGATGTATTAACACATCAATTTGATGTGGTTCAAGATCAAACAACCAGCTTGCCTCTATCACTTCAAGCCCTTTGTTCATAAGGGAGGCGGAGTCAATTGTGATTTTTTTACCCATTTTCCACCGTGGATGCTGAAGCGCTTGCGATACAGTAACATTTTTAAGAAACTCAATGGATTTGCCAAAAAAAGGGCCACCGGAAGCAGTAAGATATATCTTCTCGATACTATTGATCTGCTCACCAACAAGACATTGAAATATCGCCGAATGCTCGGAATCAATTGGTAAAAGACTGACACCTTTTTCTTTTGACAGTTTGGAAATTATTTCACCGGCAACTACCAACGACTCCTTGTTAGCCAGCGCAAGGTCTTTTCCTGCTTTGATGGCGTTAATTGCCGGTTTTAATCCGGCAAAGCCAACTAAAGCAAGAAGAACAGTATCTATCTGCTCTAACTTAACGATATCATTTAAAGCATCATTTCCAGTGTAAACAGATATGTCGAATGGTTGCAAGGCCGACTTAACCAGGTTATAAGAATCCCGACAACCAATTACAACGGCATGAGGCCTAAATTCAATAGCTTGCTCAATCAGTTTTTGGGCATTGTTGTGGGCTGTCAATGCAATAACTGTAAATTGTTGCGGATTGGCTTTGACAACCTCTAAGGCTTGTCTGCCAATAGAACCAGTTGAACCAAGTAAAGCTATATTTTTCAAATATTGGTTGGTAAAGTTATGTAACAAAAATACATTATTTTTTTAAAATGTAATAAACTCTTCCGGGTCAACAGGTTTTCCGTCATACCATAACTCAAAATGCAGGTGAATACCGGTTTGTAGCTCGCCCGACTGGCCTATAAAAGATATTGACTCACCAGCTTTAACTTTTGAACCTTGCTGTTTTAATAAACTTGAATTGTGTTTATAAACCGACACTAACTGATGATCGTGCTGAATACAAATGATATAACCTGTTTCGAGCGTCCAATCCGAAAAAATTACAGTACCATCAAGCACTGACTTAATAGGAACATTTGGGGCAGCTACGATATCAACTCCAAAATGAGACTGTATGGGATTGTATTTTCTTGTTATGATTCCATTAACCGGCGAGAAAAAATAGATATTGCCGATGCTCAATGTCGGATAGGTGAAAATATTGGTAGGATAAAGCGTGAACTCAGTTTGACTCTCATATTCTTCGCGAAGCGCCGAATCGGCTGCCGAATGCCTTAAAGTAATCGTGTCGTAATATGGTGTTGAAGTGTAAGACATTGTAGGTTGCTCGTACATATCATCATCAGAGAGTATCCTTTTAAGGTTATCCATGTATGTCTGACGATGTTTTAATTCAACTTCCAACGAGTCGGCCTTTCGCTGGAGGTTGTAAATTTGTTTGGGCAAAGATAGATCGGTATAGCCAGGGATATATTCTCGGAGCGAGGTAAAGGCAACAAGGTAAATAGTTAAAACAATAAGTGAAACGATAGTTAGGCCAACTACTACAAATACTCCAAGCCGAGTGATGACAAGGGAAATTTTCTCTTCATAGGTTTGAACATCCATCAAAACTAATCTATACTTACGAAGTAACTTAGGTGAATAGCCTAAAGTCTGTTTTTTCCTCCTTTTCATCAATTATCAATAATTTTTTTACCGAGATTTAAAATTTAATAAATGGGCTTTTTTACAAAAGAAAACGTCCTTTTATTTGATTTTGTTACAATGTATGATTAAAAGATCATAATTTTACGATCTCACAAACGTAATAAATAATATTTAAACGTTTTTCAAGTTAAAAAGCAAGATTGACTATTTAGTTTAATAATCATACAACATTGATTTGACAAAGATTAAAAATACAGTTTTTAAGGGAAACCTATCACATCGCTATTTTTCACTGTTTTCTTTTATCGCAATAGTTGGTAGTATATTATTAGTTACTTCATGTTCAACAAAGAAAAATTCCTTTACTAGCCGTACTTATAATAATCTCGTTTCTCATTACAATACATATTGGAATGGCAGGGAGAGCTTTAATGAAGGTGTTAGGAATCTGGAGAGAGATGCAAAAGATAATTATACCACCATATTGCCTGTATTTAAATTTGGAAATGAACAGGAGGCGCAAGCTGTTGCATTTAACATGGATCGGGCTATTGAAAAATCTTCAAAAGTCATCCTTCGCCACTCGATGTATTTTCAACGGAAAGAATACGTCAGACGGGTGAAAGACAGTTACATGCTTATTGGAAAATCATATCTGTACAAACGCGAATATCCAAATGCAAGACGTACTTTCGAATGGATATCCGGTTTTTATAAAGATGAAGCAGTAAAATATGATGCTGACTTATGGTTAGCAATGACATATAACCAAACCGGCGAGTTCGAAAAATCATCCATGGTGCTCGACAAGTTAAATAAAGATATCAGAACAGGTATTGCTCCAGCAAAAACTGACAGACTTTTCCAAATGATCTATGCTGATTATTACATTTTACAAAACGACTATCAGCCGTCAATAAAATACCTTAAAAGAGCTATAGAGTTAAACAGTCGTAAAAAAGATAAGAACAGACTTAGGTTCATTCTGGCACAGGTTCATCAGGAAATTGGAGACATGAAAGAGGCTGCAAGGCTCTATCAATTATTGATTAGAAAAAACCCGCCCTTTGAAATGTCGGTTAATGCTAAAATTAATCTGGCAAAAACCTACGATACCAAAAGAAGTAATAGGAATATGATTGTTAAGACACTGGAAAAACTATTGAAAGATCATAAAAACAGCGAATACCGAGATCAGATCTATTACGCACTGGCGGATATGTATGCTAAAGATAATCAAACGGAAAAGGTGATAGAATACCTTGCATTATCTGTAGCAACAAGTGTTTCCAACGATTACCAACAGACACTATCATCCCTGAAGCTTGCCGATATTTATTTTGAACAGCCAGATTATATATTTGCTCAGGCCTATTATGATACCGCAATGCAAGTTATGCCAAATAACTTCCCAAATTATAAAAGTATAAAGGAAAAAACAGAAGTGCTAACCGAACTTATCACCAATCTGAGAAATATTAGCATACAGGATAGCCTTCAAAATATGGCTAAAATGCCGGAAGCTGAAAGAAATAAAATCATTGACGAAAAAATTAGAAAAATAGTTGAAGAGGAAAAAAGATTAGCAGAAGAGCAGCGCGAAGCTCAACGCACTGTTTCGATGCTTGAACAAACAAACAGAATGGAGAACAGGAACCTACAGCAATCCGGCGGATGGTACTTTTACAATCCTTCAGCAATGAGCTTTGGCTATACCGAGTTTATTAATAAATGGGGACGACGTAAACTTGAAGATTTATGGCGGTTGAGCAACAAACAAGCATCTATAGAATTCGACGAATTAGCTGAAGGCGAAGAAGGTGAAAACGGCGCAGAGAACGACAGCACCCTAAAATTAGAATCAGATCCTAAAAAAAGAGAATTTTATCTTCAAAATCTGCCATTAACAGAGGAAGCCATGGAAGCTTCGCAAAAAATTATAGAGAATGCACTCTTCGAAGCCGGATATATTTATAAAGATGGCCTGCAAGACAACGAACATTCAATACAAGCATTTGAAGAATTAATAGAAAAATTTCCTGAACACGAAAACCGTCTGATGGTATTTTATCAGCTTTACAAAAATTGGGAAGAAGCAGATGATAGGAATAAGGCAGATTATTACAAAAATTTGATTATAAGAGACTTTCCCGAAACCGATTATGCCAAAATTTTACTCGATCCCAATTATAATCTCGTTGTACAAGCTCGGTTAGATGCTGCAAGTAATTTATATTACGATACTTACTCGGCCTATATGAACAATCAGTTCTATTTGGTAATAAACAATTCGAATCTTGCACAAGAACAATATCAGGACAGCGAATTGATTGCCAAGTTTGAATTTCTGAAAGGGCTTTCTTTTGGAAAACTACAAGATGTGGATACAATGCGTACAACACTTGAAGATCTTATTGCCAATTATCCTGAAAGCAGTATCAAACCTTTGGCTCAAGACATTCTTAGCAGGATTAGCCAAGACGAAACAGGTCAGCTTGTGCTTCATGAAACATCTGTAAATGTTGAAGAAAACGAAATAACAGGTGAGAATCCTGAAGAAGAGTTTACATCTATCTATTCGGCAAATAATTCTTCTGTGCATTTTTATGGAATGATCGTGGATGCAAGCCAAACGAATATAAATGCACTGAAAGTCAGATTGTCAGACTTTAATGCGAATAATTTCAGATTATCCCAACTAAAAATCAACAGCATAGTATTCGACAATGATCTTCAGTTAGTTACTGTCGGTAATTTTGAAAATGCCGAAAAAGCTATGGTTTATTACAACTCTGTTCTGAATAATGACTACATAACATCTCCGCTTGAGGGAACAGACACATCATTTTTTGTTATAACCACTGATAATTATCCCCTATTTTATCGGGAAAAAGAGATACAGGGCTATATGAAATTTTTTGAACGTACATATCTTGAATGATATTTTTTTGGCGTTTTTTTGTAAAAACGTGAAAAAGATTTAATTTCGCAAATGATTAATCACTAAAAATTTTGGAACCATGTCTAAACATTCTACAAACGATATATCGCCATCAATCAACTTCTTGGCAAATGGTACAAGTATGGCTGGTGAGATAAAATCTAACGGCGATTTCAGAATAGATGGAACGCTTGAAGGTTCAATATCCTCAAAAGGAAAAATTGTAGTTGGCTCATCAGGAAAAGTTAAAGGTGAAATCGTTTGCCAAAATGCTGATATCTCGGGCGACATAAAAGCGAAAATAGTGGTACACGAGCTGTTGACCTTAAAATCTACGGCAGTTTTAAACGGAGACATTTTTACCAAAAAACTTGCAATTGAGCCAGGTGCATATTTTACAGGAACATGTAACATGCATGACATTCCTGGAAATGTGAAAGACGAAATCCAAAAGAAAACTGAAATACCTGCACCAAAAGAACAAACTAAAGTTAACGTTTGACAATTATTCTCAAAACCAATATTGAATTTTCATCTCGGGCAATTAAAATCTGAAAAAGGTGAATGATAACCGCAAGCAGTTTTTGAAATTCTTTTGGATAAATACGATTGTAATGCTGCTCATGTTTGCGTTGCATCTTTTATCAATAGTGTTGTTTCCATCAGGGCCAATATCCCGAATGACGCCCTATTCCATTTTGTTTTTTAGCATTTTTAATCTTCTGTTTTTCTATATCAAAAGGTGGCTGTATCAATCCAAAGATTCAAAATTTATTAATCTGTTTTTGATTTTTAATTCGGTGAAGATGGTGTTGTTTATAGCCATTATTGCCGTCTATGCTTATTTCTTTCACGACGACGCTATCAATTTCGCCATTGGCTTTTTTATTTGTTATGCAGTGTTTACAACTGTTTTAGTGAGAAGCTTCAATCGTCTTCAAAAAGTCAGATAATCATTCGTAGCCTTATGCTCTGAGCAAACAGGATAATGATGTATGTGAAATGCTTTTATTTATCCTTTTGATTCTTACACACGTTTTGTCTGCAATTTTCTGAACATTGATAAATGCGTAATCAGGGGTTATGCGTTCAGATAGTTTCTTTTGGTGTTATACAAAAGCATGTATTCCCTTTTTGCAGTATCGCTCAGAAATGAACAAGGAATCAGGACCTCAACCAATAATTGTTTTTTCAAAAACGGAGTCAATAGTTTCTCTATCCGGCTCGTTGCAACGCCAATTCTTTTTGCCAATTCAATAAAATCAGCTTAACTAACATGATTGCTTTTTTTAAAAACATCACTCTTGAAATCATCAACAAACGGCCCTTTATACAAAGCAAAGTCGGTGTCGTCAACATGCAGTCTCGTATTCGCCAAATAATAAGCGGGACTTAACAGGTAATCGCCCTTTGAAGATTCAAGTAATGAAAAATTTTAAGGTGTGCATCGCCGTTTGAAAAGAGAAAGTTGAACAAAACAAGTAAAAAGTATTTCTCTATTTCCACCCTCCATGCAGTAACAAATTTTTGCAGTAATAATCCTATTTCCTCGTAGCTATATTCGTATTTGAAATTAGCTCCGGTATTTTTTTGTTTTACCTGCCAGCTTTGCAAAATCCTCTTTTCCCCATTTGCCACCTTCATTTTTCACATCAAACCGTTTGGTTAAGTAGGCAGGTGAGCCATCCTTAAAAAATACTAGTGCATTTTCAGCGGTTTTGATACCATAAACTTACCGAGCAATTTGCATTGTTAAGTGTTCATTTGCCGGAACCTGATTAGCTTTTTTTAAGTCTATTGGTATAGGCTTCAATATGTAAGTTCCTTGTTAGCCCTCTTTAGTAAGGCGCAAAACATTTTTCTCCAACATGAAGCTTAATTTTTCCTGAACGCCTGGTATGGATATATGGTTTCTGTTTTCTATGAATTGCATTACTACTTCTTCACTCAGTTGCGGCGAATTATAAGACAACGCATGATTTACTTTTTTACCTTTAAACAACAGGCGAAGTCAATTAGGACTGTATGTTGTAAATCCTTTAGCCAAAGTTCCGGGGCAAACCTTTATTTCATTCAAATTCATTTGCTCAATGGTTTAATTGTTATTGCCCCTATAGTATCATACATCGCTGTTGCTCCAAGCAAACCAAAGTTATCCTCCAAGTCAATTCGCAATTGTTTGCATTGTAGTTTTTTGTTTACTCCTTCACTCAGCATATTAAAGAAGAAAGGAAACAGGAATTTACTCTTGTATTCCTGTTGTGATTTCGGCAGTGTTAAGCTGATTGCCGGCATATCACTGTTTGCAAAATATGAATCGTCATAACGGAACACGTAATGTTTGCAATCCTCTCCAGTAAGGATACCAGCCAGAATGCCATTTCGATATACTTGCACCCTTCTCATAACATTAATATTTTATTGTCCATTGACAATTTTTTTAACTTTTATTTTCAGTTCCAGCCCCAGCGCTTCAGCTAACTTTTTCATCACATCAAGCGATGTATCCCCTTGTCCCAGTTCCAATTTACATAGCGTATTAGTACTCACTTTAGCTAATTCGGCTAAATGTGGTTGGGTTATTCCTAACTCTTTTCTACGATTACGTGTGGTCTTGCCAAGGTGGTTGGCTAACATTTTAATTTGATTTTGTTCTTGCTTTCCATAAAAAGAAAGAGTCAATCGGCAGTTATCATATTATAATAGAATTATTGCCATGAAGAATATCAATATTAGTGTAGCTAATTTACATAACTATACCTGACGATGGCAAATGCAGTGTTTTTTTAATAGATCTTACTTTAATAAGTTGGCGGGTTTACGTCGTCTTCATCAAAGTACAGGTTGACGTGGTGGATTAACTTTGAGGCTGTAAGATCGCTAAGTAACCGGGAGTTCTTTTTCTCTTCTTTGAGCGAAACATGATAGAAGGCTTCTAATACTTGATCTGATCCAACGTTTTTCAGATTTACTAATTTTATTTTCCGACAATGTTTTTTCAAAATACGTTCTATTTGAGTCTCTGTTTCCGGGTCGCCTGGATATGTAATTTGCAAAAGGTAATTTCTCTTTCTGGCCTTTCCGAAATTAGTGAGCGTGAGTATAATCACAGCTAAGTTTATTAAAAGCGTTGCGGCTATGGCCACAGAGTAGAGTCCTACGCCGGCTGCCATACCTACTCCCAAAGAAAAGAAAATAAAAACAATATCCTGAACATCGCGCACTGCCGTCCTGAACCTAATGATTGACATGGCGCCAACAAGGCCAAATGCTCTGGCGAGGTTGTTTCCAATAACAAGAATAACCACAGAGGTGATCATGGAGAGGATAACCAGCGAATTGACAAAAGTGATTGAGTAGCTAGGGCCTTTATATACATATCTGTAAACAAGTGAGATAATTATCCCACAGAGGAAAGAAACAGCCAGATTGCCAATAACCGTGTAAATAGTTACCGGAAAGAGATCAAAATTTTGAAAATCGCTGAACATCTTGTAATTAATGTTTATTTTTAAAAATACGGGTACGTGAATATATTGATGGTAATTTCTGAGGACGAATGTAGTTGTGTGTGTCTATTGAGATTACATATTTCGATGCCGATTGTCGTTTCAGGCCAAGTGTACCTATCACCTTTTTCATCCATTCCGGATAGTGATCATTGAATTTTACTTCGAGAATAAATGAGTCTTTCAAAGCTCGTCTTGCCCGATCGTCAGAATAAAGATCGTCAACTGACGGAAATGCTATGCTACGAAGATTTTTGTCGAAGGTAACCCTAATAGTCTCGTCGTGACGGCCTAAAAAAGCCTCTCTTTCATAAATAACCAAAACCACAGGCCGTAAACGATCACAATGATAATGATAAAAAAATCGCTTCAGATTATCTTCTGCTAAAGGGTATTTCGTTTTGTCGGGCGGATAATAAGTAAATTGCCCGCCGTTAAACATTTCCAGAGCTTTGCTGTACTCAGAGGGCGCTCTATTTTTGAAAATCGGGTTTTCATATTTACGTTTGATTTCAAAAAACACCTTTTCATCTTTTCCTTTCGGCTGATTGTACCCCCTCAAACGATATTTTTTACGGTGTTTAACACCTTCTACTTTTTCAAAATACGAGGAAAACTCCGGTGTGTCGAAATAGATGCTACGAACAGTATAATGATTGTTCTCCATTTGTGCGGAAAACTTATCATATTTAACAAATGGTAATACCATATTTCGGAGTAAATCCATCTGTCTGTTAGGAACAAAATATTTGTATTCGTAGCGTAAAGGCATTGTTAGTTAAAATATATATCTATTGTTCGTTTTATGTATTCTCTTAAAGTTATTTTGTCGCCATACAATGTACTGCGTACCGATGAGCCGGTAGTAATTAAAGGAGAACTATTTAAAACTTTTGCTTTCATAAATACTACTTGATAAACTATCGAATTGGTAATAACATTGTCCACCTTGTCCGAAATATCGAATACTGAAGCCTGAAATCGCTCTTTTGAACCGGGCATATCTATCTCTACATGCATATTATTTTGCAGGTAAGGTTTGTATAGCGCCTTTACCGGAATGTATAAAATGTAATCAGAGGTGTCAGTAACTGTCAGGTACTCAAGCTGCTCAGGAATATAATGTGTAAACGATATCTTACCCGTTATCGGTGTGGTTAACAGATAGTTAGTTTTAGTATCTAATAAAAAATTGATCTCATTTTCATAAGCGAGTATTTGTTCTTTAATCAGGTTAATTTCTTCAGGCTTAGCCCCTGTTGATGCAATACCATATTCACTTTTTGCAATATCAATATTAGTTGTGGCTGTAAGAAAAGCTGTTTCTGCTAATTCAAATTCACTGGCGGTGATAACGCTGTCGTTAAAAAGTGCTTCGCTACGCAAATAGTTCTTTCGGGCAAAATCATATTGTTGTTCGGCAAGTAGCATTTTCTGCCGTAAGTTTTCTATTATTTCAGTTTTCTCGCCTGTTGCGCTTGTATTTAGAAGTTGTTTTTGCACTATAAGCAAATTTTCAAGTTGTGTGATTCGCTCATCTACCAATCTGGAGTAAAGCCAGCCTACTGTATCACCCGCCCTAAGTTCGTCGTTATTAGTAAGTCCATGTCGAAGTTTAAGTTTGACAATATCGCCGCGTTCAAAACGGTAACTTGTTGATTGCTCAATGGCGCCGCTCTGAAAATTCTCTAATTCTCCGTAAAAATTCCCTTCAAGGTCGGTGCGAAGGCTCCATTTTTTTATTGGCTGGATCCATGAATTGGATTTGAATCTAAATTGAACTTTCATCGGAAAAAACCAAATTATCCCAATAAGTGCCAATACGATTAATAAAGCCAAGTATTTGCGATATCTATACCTCATCAATGTTTTGTGCTAAGTAAAAAATGGAATATGTTGAAATTCATTATTTAAAGTAAAATAAACTTAAAAAAA
>JAAYWF010000228.1 GCA_012516825.1 Lentimicrobium sp.
ATCCTCTTTTTCATCTGTTATGCTTTGTTTTTCTGATCGTTTTAAAACGGCTTTTACTCTTGCAATCACTTCTTTAATAGAAAATGGTTTGGAAATATAATCATCTGCACCAACCGAAAAACCGGTAAGCATCTCATTTTCGGTATCTTTCGCCGTAATAAAAATTATGGGCGTTACAATCTCTTCTTGACGCATTTTCTCTGCCATTTTATAACCCGACATTCCACCCATCATTACATCTAATAAAATAATATGAAAGTTATCGAGTGACTTCTTTAAAGCATCTTCAGCAGAAACAGCAGTTTCTACTTCATAACCTTCATTTTTCAGATTAAACTCTAAGATTTCAGCAATACTAGTATCATCATCAACTATTAAAACTCTTTTACCCATTTAATTCAACTTTTATCGCCACAAAGATAATCTATTAAAGCTTTATGAGTATCGCAAAATATAAAAGAAAAACACTCTCTTAGCTCAAATAGTAAAACCAAAAGAAACCTTCTCAGAATCCATAATACGATCTCCAAGAAGTATAATCAAGCCTATTTGGATAAGTTTTAGGTATTATAAACAAATATTTCGTTAAAGCCTACAGGAATATTGAATATTTTATCTAATGCAATATTGTTGAAAAATGCATGGATACAGCGGATAACTCCGGCATGAGTAATTAGCAATATTTTATTGTAATTTTTTGATTTTAAAGAAGTAATGAAATTTGTTACCCTCTTGTAAACATCTTGTAGGTTTTCGCCATTAGGAGGACGTTCATTAACAAAATCGTTGCACCATTTTTCGAGTTGATTTCTGTCAATATCGTCCCAGCTTTGATTTTCCCAACTGCCGAAATTCATTTCTTTTAATGCTGGTTCAATGTTTATTTTATTGAAATTAAGCTCCTCACATAACATAAGACACCGTTTTAATGGGCTACAAAATATTGCATCGTAAGTTGGCTGTAGTAGCTTTTTTATTTCGGCAGCATCCGCTTTAAAACTGTCTGCTACAGGAACATCGCTTTGTCCGTAACATTTGTTTAATCCATCTATTAAACGTGTATGTCTGATTACATGAATTTCCATATCGCTACAAATGTCAACATTATTAATACTTCAGCTAATTGTTCAATACACCCCAAACAGTCGCCTGTATATCCGTTTATCCATTTTTTGAAGTAGCGATTTCCTTCGACGATTAGTAAAAACAGAGGTAACAGAACTATACAAACAATAGGATTTATTATTGCAAAAATTGTTAAAGGAGTAAGTCCCAGCACGTATGAGAATATTATTTCAGTTCGTGTTGCATGTTTTTCTACAGGTTTTACCTTCGACGTTAGGTCCTCTCTTGCGTATTGCGATATAAAAACTATGTTTCCGGAAGTTAATCGAGCCAACGAGTGGTATAAAATAAAAAACAGAAATACCATCCACCACCCCTCTTTTTCGAGTTGAGGCAACAATGCGTAAAGAGACAAGATTTTAAACGCAAATAACAGGATCAGGGCAACTGTTCCGTAAGTCCCTATTGTGCTATCTTTCATTATCTCTAAGATTTTTTCTGTTGTCCAACCTCCTCCAAAGCCGTCAAAAGTGTCAGCAAAGCCATCTTCGTGAAAAGCTCCTGTTATTATAACTCCTGCAGTTAATGAAGCAACAACGGCGATAGCGTTCCCAAACAGTAGCGAAGTTCCCAAGTATATCAAAAATGATATTGTCCCAACGATCATACCCACTAACGGAAAGTATCGCAAGGCTTGGTTTAGCGCAATGTTTGAGCAATCAATCTTTTTTGGGCACGGTATTCTTGTGTAAAACATTAATGAGGCAAAAAAAATCTTTATTTGGCGTTTCATATTGTTTCAATTAACAATTAACAATGAGCAATTAACAATGAGCAATTAGCAATCAGCAATGGGCAATTAGCAATTGGGTTAAAAGTCGTTTCACCATTCACTTTTCTACTTTTACCTTTATGAATTGTTGACATTTATAATTTATTTGAAACGTTGGCGCTTTCGAAGCTCGCCATATTGTTTAAAAACTCAACTGCATTTGCAATAATAGGATAAGCAATAGCGCAACCAGTGCCTTCTCCAACTCTTAAACCCAAATTTAAAAGCGCTTCAACACCCAAATAATCAAGCAACTTGTAATGACCTTTTTCTCCGCTGAGATGGCAAAATATTGCGTTTTTAATCACATTGGGATTAATTTTGTACGCAATTAAAAAGGCAGTAGTAACGGTGAAGCCGTCAATCAATATCAGCATGTTTCTTTTGTAAGCCTGATTTATTGCAGCCGATATTTGGGCGATTTCAAAACCTGCGAATGTCATCACAACTTCTTTTATGTCAGAAATTTCTCCATGAAACCGTTTTACTTGCTTTAAAATATTCAATTTATTTTGAAGGTGTTGGTCAGTAAGTCCTGTTCCCTTTCCTACGCAATCTTCTAACGGTAATCCGCATAAATAACTCATTAACATAGCGGCTGATGAGGTGTTGCCAATACCCAGCTCACCAAACCCCACTACATTGCAATTTGATGTAAATAACTGGTCAATAATCTTTTTTCCATAGTAAAAGCATTGTTCTAATTGTTGCTTAGTCATTGCTTTTTGATACAGAAAATTATCAGTGCCCTTTGCAATTTTAGCGTTTACAAACAAATTATTATCACTAAAATCAAAATTTACTCCTGCGTCAACTAACACTATATCAATGTTGTTTTGTTTGCAAAAGACATTTATTGCAGCGCCGCCATTTAAAATGTTTTTTACCATTTGGTAAGTTACTTCGGGCGGATAAGCGCTTACACCCTCTTTCGCAATCCCGTGGTCGGCGGCAAAAACAGCAATAGTTGGTTTTTGCAATTTGGGAGTGAGCGTGTTTTGAATTAACCCTATTTGTATTGCCAATTTTTCAAGATAACCAAGCGAGCCAATGGGTTTTGTTTTTAAATCAACCTTTTCTTGCAGTTTATCTAATATCATGTGTGTTATAAAAATTAAGAAAATGTAAAAGTATTGCTTCCAAACCAAAGTTTTTATAGTTTTCAACACTTACAATTCCAACATGTGTAAAAGGAATGACCATCTCTTTCCCTGTACTTGTTTAAATAGCAACAATTAATTCCGAGTTTTCTTTATTTCCACAAGCCTGAAACAAAATAAAAAGGAAAAATAAGAAATATAATTTGCGTATTCTAAAACGGTAGAAATCAAGCCTTTCTACAGAAGTAATCCTTTTAACTATTGTATTGTTATCCATAAATGTATTATCTTTGCATTCTAGTTCCGGTAATTCCTCTCCCAATTTTTATGCTGGTGATGAAGCCGGATTTTTTGTTTTATTTTGTCAAAGATAGCGTTTCCCATTTTAAATATCTCATTTGTTTTGTAGGTATGTTCATAGGGTAGATTCAACTAGCAAAACAGCAATTTATTAAACACGAAACTAATATGTCAAACCAAAACTTGACAAACTTTTAACCAATTACGTGTGAGCTTAAAATTACCTTGGTATGAAAAGTTTACAAACGTATAAACATAAAACAGATAAAATGCTAAAAGCTAGAAAAAATCTAAACCGTAAAAAACAGTTGGTTTTTTTATAAATTTGTTAATGGAAAATTTTTAGAAATATGAGACATATTAAACATTTTCTTATCGTAATCTTTTTCATTTTTTCAAAAAGTGTTTATTGTTGTACAACCGCCGTAATATCAGGCAAAGCTACTAATGACGGACGCGCGTTAATTTGGAAGTTAAGGGATACCGATTATTTAAAAAACTATGCAAAACAGTTTCCTTCCGAAGATGGAAAATATGCATTTATAGGAATTGTTAATTCTGTTGATAGCGTTGGCAACGAAGTGTGGGGTGGAAACAACGAAGTTGGTTTTGCAATTATGAATAGTGCGTCGTTTAATGTAAATCTTGACGACAGCGTAAAAGTTAAGGATAAAGAGGGCTTTTTTATGAAAAAAGCATTAGAGACATGCAAAACATTAGAAGATTTTGAAAATTTACTCTCTAACTCCCAAAAACCAATGGGATTAGCTGCTCATTTTGGAGTGATAGATGCAAAAGGCGGCGCTGCTTTTTACGAAGTAAATAATTACACTTGGACAAAATATGATGCAAACGACCCAAATGTTGCCCCTGAAGGATATATATTAAGAACAAACTTTTCAGAAACAGGAAAACCAAATGTAGGATATGGTTTTGTAAGACTACAAACAGCGGAACAACTTTTCACCGAAACGACAAAGGAAAAACCTCTTGACTATCGTAGTGTAATACAAAATTTCTCAAGATGTTTGTATAATCCAATAACAAAAAACAATTACAAAGAAATGTATGAAAATGAGCCTGCAAGCGATAGATTTATACACTCCGACAACTTAATTACAAGCTATGGCTCAGCTTCGTGCATTGTTATTCAAGGGGTTAAAGACAACGAACTACCACAATTTACTACAATGTGGACAATGATAGGCTATCCGAATACATGTATTGCATTGCCCTTGTGGATAAGCGAATCGGAGTTGCCAAACACCATAATTTATAATGATTCGCTAAAAAACTCAAAACTAAATCAATACAATATGAGCCTATTGAAAAAGTGTTACCCAATAGACAATCCGGACGGATACCACTATTTAAAAATATCGAAATTAGTAAATAAAGAAAACAACGGATACATGCAAATCATTACACCTATTGAGACAAACATATTCGATGAAACTGACAAAAAATTAAATAAATGGAGAAATAAAATGCCTCCTAAATCAGAAATAGAACAGTTCTACACTCAATTAAACAATATCGTAGAAAAAACCTACAAACAAATACTCGATAAATGAGAGATTGTTTTTTTTTAAATTTTGGTATTTCAAAACGAAAATTATCAAATAAAAATTCAGGAGAAAGCATTGCGTAATTTTTTCGAAAAACTTATCAAGCAATAAAATAAATACACATAATTTTGTAGCTTTAGAGTTATAATAGTACTGACATGGTAATTATCTGTAGATAAATGTCATAAAGCTGCAACCTACAAATATCACTTCAATATAAAAAACACAACAAGATCATAAAAATCCAAGATTATGAACACAACACATGAAGACGACAGCCACCAACACCCCAATTATTATAGATTGTTTGAAGGGATTCGAGGTTTTAAAAGCAACGAACACATTCCGAAACAGGAATTTTTTGCCCAATTAGGCAAACATCAAAATCCTCATACCTTATATATTGGTTGCTCCGATTCGCGTGTAGTGCCAAATTTGGTTACCGGCACCATTCCAGGCGAACTGTTTGTAGTTCGTAACATCGGCAATTTTGTGCCTTTATACGATAGAAGCTCGGAGACGTTTGTAGCCACCTCGGCTGTAATTGAATATGCTGTTAAGCAACTACAAGTGGACAATATAGTTGTTTGCGGACACTCCAACTGTGGTGGCTGCGCCGCACTTTATAATAGCGCAAAAGAGATGAGATCCCTGCCGCATACAAAAAAATGGCTTGAGCTGGCAGCGCCAGTTAAGAAAATCGTAGAAGAACAAATAGCAAATAACATTATCTCCATTGAAGAGCGCAGCGTGTTTACCGAACAGATGAACGTGGTTGTGCAAATTGAACATCTGATGCAATATCCATATATTCGTAAAGCAGTAAAACAAGGCGACATAACCATAATGGGCTGGTGGTACCACATTGAGGAAGGCGAAATTTATGATTACGACTTTAACATTAAGAGATTTATAAAGGTAGTGTAGCAAAAAGAGTTGCCGTTTGGAAACTCGTAATGTACTTTGGCGAAATTAGTTTGTAAAGGCAAAAATTTATGTAAGCACATAACTAAATGACAAATCGCTCACAAAATTCATATCTCACACTGCGAGAGGCTATTATAAATCTTGGCTATGAGTGGCATGAGAATGATTATTTTTTCTGCCATGGCGAACTTCCGATAATTGAAAATGCTACTGCCGACATGAAAGAGTATGTGGGTATTTTGCTGTGTACTGATGGTGATATTGATTTGAGTATCAATGAAGTTGATTACAACCTTACAGCATCAACTTTGCTTATTGCGCATCCTTCTTCAATTGTACATATTATCCGTTCAAAAAAACAATACAAAGGCATTCTTTTGTTTGTAACACATAACTTTTTGGCTAAACACATCATAAACGCTCAACTTGTAAAACCTTTTCGGCAAATTTCCAACCACCGATACACCCTTACCGACCTTACTAAAGAACAGCAGAAAAATCTTATAGATATCTATAAATTAATTTACAAAAAAAAAGAGAACAAACATTCTGTGTTTCAATTAGAAACATTGCGTAATCTATTTTTAGCTTTTATTTGCGAGATAGCCGAAATTTTCCTTAGAGGTAAAAAGATAGAAAGTCGTTTAACTAGAAACGAAGAAATTGCCGATTCTTTTTTTAAATTACTTCTGCAACCAATCAAAATAAGTGATAAAACTGCATTTTTTGCTGATCAACTAAACATATCTTCAAAACACCTGATTAAAGCAATTAAAACAACTACAGGAAAAACACCAGGCGTTTTTATCAACGAAAAAATGGCAGACAATGCCAAATTATTGCTAACCGATAACAAACTCTCTATCAGCCAAATTTCAGATAGATTAAGATTTTCCGAAACGTCATCATTTAGCAAATTTTTCAAAAAGCAAACAGGTATGTCTCCATCATTGTTTAGAGAACAACTTTAAATAGTGAATTTAGGACAACTATATGTGAATTTAGGACAATCAAATACGTTCTAAGTTTACTAACTTTGTGAAGTAATAATCCACAAATTATTTATTGTCTTAGATTTTGTTGCAATGGATAACGTTGACAAAATATAATACTATCACAAATTTCTAAAAATGGACAAAAAGAATATTGCAGATAACTCTTCGCAAAAACCCAATGTAAATTGGAAGAGTCTCTTGTGGACAATAGCATTATTGCTGATACTTAACTCCCTAGTATTCCCTTATCTATTCAAACCAAAAATCATTCCGACAACATACAGCGCTTTTATCAGCAAAGTCGATTCGGGATTGGTCAAGCAGGTAAACATTGACGGAAATAAAGTTTATTTTACCACTCCCAACGGCGAAGTTGACAGAAAGGGTAATCCGATAGATGCCATTTTTCAAACAGGCAGAATGAGCGATGCCAATTTAGTTGACCGACTATTGGAAGCAGAAAGCCCCAACGAAAACTGTAAAATTGAATTTAGTGAAACCATTCCTCGCGAAAACTCTCCTATCTTAAACTTCCTTCTTTTCTGGGTATTACCCGGAGCAATTTTCTTTTTTATTTGGAGAAACGCAATGAGGTCGATGAGGGGAAAACTTGGCGGAAACTATATGAGTTTTGGACAAAACAAAGAGAAAATTTATGCCGAAGATGAGATAAAAACTACGTTTGCCGATGTTGCGGGACAAGAAGAAGCCAAAGAGTCGTTAAATGAAATAGTTGACTTTCTGCATAATCCCAAGAAATACACTGAAATAGGCGCCACATTGCCCAAAGGAGTGTTATTAGTAGGGCCGCCTGGAACAGGTAAAACGCTTATAGCGAGGGCTGTAGCAGGCGAAACAAAAGTCCCGTTCTTTGCCCTTTCCGGCTCCGAATTTGTTCAAATGTTTGTGGGAATGGGCGCTGCCAAAGTACGCGACCTATTTAGTCAAGCAAACAAAAAAGCACCTTGTATTATTTTTATAGATGAGATTGATGCCATTGGCAAAAGACGCGATGGAATAACTACGAATGATGAGCGCGAACAAACTCTAAACCAACTGCTAACTGAAATGGACGGTTTCAACGGACAAAAAGGAGTTGTTATTTTGGCAGCAACCAACCGCCCCGAGAGTTTAGACAAAGCATTGCTTCGCCCCGGTAGGTTCGACCGCCGAGTCCAAATGGAGCTTCCCGATTTGGAGGGACGAAAAGCCATATTACAAGTGCATTTGAAAAAAATACAGCACGATGAGATTGATTTAGATTTAATTGCACGAGCAACATCGGGTGCGTCGGGTGCCGAATTAGCAAATATTGTAAATGAAGCTGCTCTAAGAGCAGTAAGAAACAATCGCAATAGCGTAATAACCAACGATTTAGAAGAGAGTATCGAAACCGTTATAGCCGGAGCAAAACGCAAAGGAAAAGTAATTTCCGACGAAGAAAAACGCATTATCGCTTATCACGAAATAGGACACGCTTTGGTTGCTGCAATGCAAACACATTCAGCCCCAGTGCATAAAATTACAATTATTCCTCGCACATCAGGAGCACTCGGCTACACTATGCAGATTGACGAAAGCGAGCGCAACCTGTTTAGCAAAGAGGATTTAGAAAATAGAATAGCCACACTTACCGGAGGACGCGCCGCCGAAGAGGTCATTTTTAACAAAGTTACAACGGGAGCTTCCAATGATATTGAACAAGCGACAAAACTTGCCCGTGCTATGGTTACGCGATACGGAATGAGCGAAGAGTTTGATATGGTGGCGTTGGAAACAATAAACAACCCATATTTAAGTAGCGACACATCGTTGAGTTGCTCTCCCGAAACAGCTGCTCGAATTGACGATGTTGTCCTTTCCATTGTGAAAAAGGCTCACGAAAAAGCGAAAAAAATCATTCGCGAAAATGAAAACAAAATGCACGAACTGTCCGAATATCTAATTAAAAAAGAGACCATTACAGGAGAAGAATTTATGAATATATTAAAAAATAAAACAACATAATTATGAAACAAACATTTAATAAAATTGAAAAAGCCATTAAACGATGGTACTTGATGCTCATTGTAGGAGTAATATTCGTAGTATTAGGTATTTGGACACTAACCACTCCAGCAGATACTTACGTTGCTTTATCCTTTGTATTTGCTTTTGGGTTTCTCATTAATGGAATTACCGAAGTGATTTTTGCACTGAGCAACAAGCGCCAATATTGGGGCTGGTCGCTAACTTTGGGTATTTTGAGTGCTGTGGTGGGTATTCTATTGTTGCTTAATCCAGCCGCATCAATGGCAACTTTGCCCTTTTATGTAGGATTTACCTTGCTTTTCCGCTCCATATCGGGCATGGTTACAGCATACGAAATGAAACAATACGGCATATTAGATTGGGGTACACTAATGGTAACCGCAGTGTTAGGCTTGATTTTTTCATTTCTTTTACTGTGGAACCCATTGTTTACAAGTGTAAGCGTTGTCGTTTGGACGGCATTAGCATTTATATTATTAGGATGTTACAGCATCTATTTCTCCTTTAAACTGCGAAAACTGAATAAAATGATGAACGAAGGATAAGACCTCTAATATTCTGTATTTTGTAAAAGCGTGTGTTTTTTCTAATCTTTCTATGTAAAGTTTATTTTATAAAATATCAACTTTGTTTGTCATATTGTAAAATAAGCATTACTTTTGTGGTTCACCAATAAAATTTTACGATTATGAACACACGAAATTTACTTCCACACAGCTGGCGCAAGGTCGGCTGGATTTTGTCAATAATTGGCATAGTATTAGGCTTGCTCTATCTGTTCGACAGTAGCATTTTAAGTGCTATTAATGTGCATTGTAAAATGCCCGCTATAGTTGTTAATGACGTTTTCACAGACATTGAATTTTTCACTCTCAGCAGGAAAGATAGCATTCTTGACGAGATTATAGTTGTACTACTCACTGTTGGGCTTGTTTTAGTTGGCTTCACGCGCGAGCGACACGAAGACGAATATATTGCGCAGTTGCGTTTAGAGTCGTTGGTTTGGGCTACCTATGTGAACTTGGCACTGATAGTTTGCTCTACCCTTTTGGTTTACGGTGCGATATACCTTACTGTGATGGTTGTTTTGCTCTATTTTACTCAAATGTCGCTGTTTATCATTAAATTTAGAGTGGCAATGTACCGATTAAATCGCAGTCGCAATGAAGAATAGGATTAGAGTAGAACGTGCCGAACTTGGACTCACACAAGAGCAAGTTGCAGAGAAAATCGGCGTTAGCAGACAAACAATAAATGCCATAGAAAAGGGCAGGTATGCGCCTTCGGTAGTGCTTGCGTTAAAGTTGGCGAGACTTTTTGGAAAGCGAGTTGATGATATTTTTGAACTTGAGACAGACGATTAAACAGATAATAATTAACGATCTCTCAAAAGTACTCATACTGATGTGCTTTGCAAAAGAACAATAGTGAAGTTTGGACTACAGTATATGTACTATCGGTATTATTACCGATTTTAACAATGTATTACGGCATGTGCATTGTTATTCAGACTATAATATCTTTTATTTTTATCTAAAACGTAGGAAAAATTTCGTTTCCATGTCTAAGATAGAAAAACCGAATTTAAACTAATGTCAGAAGGACAATTAATAGAAAAGATACTTTCCGACGATAAAGAAGCATTTCGCTTGCTGATGGAGAGATACCAGCAGCAGGTGTTTCGCGTAGCAATCGGTTTTGTTCATTCACGGCAAGATGCTGAAGATATTACACAAGAGGTTTTTATTCGGGTATATCGCTCGTTGAGTTCGTTCAAAGAGAAATCACTTTTTTCTACGTGGTTGTATCGCATTACGCTAAATACTTCAATTAACTATTTAAACAAAAACAAAAGGCGGAATTTACTTACTAACGCCGGCAATAGCCTGATGAGTTTACTGAACAAAAGTAACGAGGAGAGAGATGCTCATCAACAACTTGAAGCTATAGAGGTAAAAAAAGCATACAAAAAGCTATAGACGGATTGCCCGAAAAACAACGTAAAGCCTTTATACTAAGCAAATACGAAGAATTGTCCCAGCGAGAAGTTGCTGAAATAATGCAAACCTCCGAAGGGGCAGTAGAGCAACTTTTAGTGCGCGCAAACAAGAGTTTGCAAAAAAAATTAGCTTATCTCGTAGGAAAATAAAAACTTAATTGTCTAATAGTATAAAAGACGAAGGTTAAAAAACTATAAACATATGAAGGTTAATAAACACATAGATGATTTTATTCGCAAAGAGAAAGAGGAGCTAGTTAACCCGTATCTTGCAACACGTGTATTAGCGAAGTTAGAGAAAAACAATGAAACCGTAGTTTTTGAAACAGTTGCTCCGATATGGAAAAAATTGGCAGTTGTTGTTAGCTTTGCTTTAGTAATTGCAGTAGGTTTCGGATTGGGAAGTATGGTAAAAGGCGATAAAGAGTACATATCAATAAATATTAACGACGCACAACTTGAAAACCTAAACCTTTATACAATGATTGACTATGACGAATAAAAACAAAATATTAGTTAGGATTATCGTCTTACTTGCGATACTAAACTTGACGACAATCATCTCCATCCTACATCATAGATATAAAGACAGGAAAGCTGCTGAAACCGTAATTGTCACAGGAGAAGGACAAACTCCACTTAGCGGAAGGTTCTTTATTCAAGAAGTAGGATTTGACAAGGAACAAATGGAACAATTCAGGAAAATAAACCGAAAATTTAAACCAAAATCAAATCAAATAATTTGGGAAATGGACAGCCTTAAAGTGTTGATTTTTGAGGAATTAAACAAACAGAATGTAGATACTGCAAGGCTACAACAATTAAACTTGAGATTTGGAGAATTACACGCAGAGCTGAAAGATGAGACCAACAAGTTTTACTTAAAGTTAAAAGAGATTTCAAATACAGAGCAAATTGACAAACTAAAAAATGCTTTTAAACCACTGTTCTATCAAGAAAATGTTGCCAACAGAGGCAGAGGAGGATTTGGCAGGCAACAACAATGTTATGAAACGAACAAGCTAAATCAAAATTAACACACAAAAGAATGATTATAAAGCATGTGATTTTTAAACAACTTTAGACTTTAAAATTAATAGACATAAAAACAGAGAAATTCAAAATAAAAACAATGATTATAAAAGGAGGAGATTATGAAAACAACTGTAATCACAATTGCACTTGCAATGATGACCGTGGTAGCTTTCGGTCAAGAGAATCAACAAACAAAAGCTACTGATAAAATACAAACAGAAGAAAAGGCTCAAACGGAGAACAAAGTTCAAACTCGAAGAGGTCCCTATTTCGTTGATAAAAACAATAATGGAATATGCGATAATTTTGAAGACGGAACTCGTCCCAGACGTGGTCAGGGACGAAATGCCAGAGGTGTAAATGCTAAAGGAAGATTCTTCGTGGACAAAGATAATGACGGCATATGCGACAATTACCAAAGTGGAAATCGTCAAGGAAGAGGCAAAAGATTTGGCCGAAGAGGTCAGGGACAAGGACGATGTCCGATTTTTATAGATAAAAATTAAACGTATCTGCGATTACCGCAAAAACAAAAAAAACAACTTTTTTAATTCAATCAAATAGGGGGCAGCTTGTCCCCTATTTCTAATTAACACAATTCAAACGAAAAACACGATGATAGAAAGTAAAAGTTTTTTCTTGAGTGCAGGTCTTGTAATTGTACTGGCAATTAATTCCATTACCGGCTTTTCTCAAAATTCAACTCAACTCACAGCTTACGAAAAAGAAGGAATACTCCTGATGCGTGAAGAAGAGAAACTGGCTCACGATGTTTATAGTTTTTTCGTTGAGAAATACAATATTCCGATTTTTAGAAATATCAAACAAAGCGAGGTGATGCACCAGAAATCTATGATTTGGCTGATGGAAAAATATGACATTAAAGATCCTTCATTTGAAGAACAGGGAAAGTTTAATAACAAGGAGTTGCAGAAACTATACGATAGGCTGACAGTGCAAGGTAACACGCTTATTGAAGCATTGAAGATAGGTGCATATATTGAGGAATTGGATATTTTTGATTTGAAAAAACTAATGAAAAAGACTGACAATAAGGATATTCTACGGGTTTATTCGCGCTTATTGTGGGGGTCAGAAAATCATTTCAGGGCTTTTACACGTAATCTTTCAAACAGAGGTGTTGAATATGAACCTGAGTTTTTGACAAAGGAAGAGATGGAGACAATGTTGAACAAATACAACCAAAGAAACAGAAACTGGAACAGAGAATAAAAACAACTTACATTTAATCCGATGCTTTCTATTGATATTATAATTTCGCAAAATAAAATTGTAAAAAACTTAATACATATAATCTTATGAGAATCAGAAAAAACATAGCGATTAGCGAAAACGGCTTTATCTTTAATCCTTTGACTGGAGATAGTTTCAGTGTAAATGAAACAGGCATTTTCATTATCCAAAAACTAAAAAATGGTGAAAGCGAAGAAACAATTATCCGGAATTTCATGGATGAATATGAGTTAGACACTTATACTGCCGAAAAAGATTTGAACGATTTCTTATCCATGCTTCAAAACTATCAATTGATCACCAATGAATAAGAGAAAAATTACTGTAGCAGTTACCGGGCTGAACAATATTGACAGTCCGGGACCAGTCATCCCCGTTATTCGCGGACTTAAAGAGAGTGAAACTATAGACGTTCGGATCGTTGGCTTATCATACGAAACACTCGAACCCGGAATTTACATGCACAACTTAGTGGACAAAGTGTATCAGTTGCCATTACCAACGGCTGGTTCTACCGTGCTAAAAGAGAGACTAAAATACATTGCAAGTCAGGAGAAAATTGATGTGCTGATACCAAACTTTGATGCTGAGTTGCACAATTTTATAAAAATCCAGGAAGATCTGAAATCGGAATTAAATATTGCAACTTTTCTGCCATCACAAGCTATTTTTGATGAACGACAGAAGTCTGAATTAGGCAAATTTGGCGAAAAATACGGTGTAAAAGTTCCTGAGAGCCACATGATTAATCAAGTGTTGGAAATCAGAAAATTGGAAGAGACCATGAGTTATCCGTTAGTAATCAAGGGGCGTTATTACGACGCTTACATTGCTTTATCCTACGAACAGGCAAGTTCATATTTTTACAAAGTTGTAGCAAAGTGGGGTTACCCCGTTATCGTTCAGGAGTTTGTTACAGGTACTGAAGTGAACGTAACGGCTATTGGAGATGGAAAAGGCAATTGCATAGGTGCTGTGGCAATGCGGAAAATGTACATTACGGACAAAGGAAAAGCATGGTCGGGCATCTCATTAGAAGATGACGAACTGATGAAGATTTCCCGAAAGATAATTGAAAACAGTCAATGGCGTGGCGGTTGCGAGTTGGAATTTATCAAAACCAAAAAAGATGAATACTACCTACTCGAAATGAACCCACGTTTTCCGGCTTGGGTATATCTTGCAAATGGTTGTGGACAAAATCACCCTGAAGCGCTTGTAAAAATGGCTCTCGGCGAAGAAGTTCAGCCTTTTGCTGACTATCAGAGCGGTAAAATGTTTATTCGCTATTCTTATGACCAAATTGTGGATATATCTGAGTTTCAACAGATTTCTACAATGGGGGAAAGGTAAATCAATTTGCAATTAACAATTAACAATTAACAATTAACAATTAGCAATGAACAATTTGCAATGAACAATTTGCAATGAACAATTTGCAATGAACAATGAACAATTTGCAATGAACAATTAATATCATGTTTGAAAATAAGGTCAAAAAATTCTAATTTCTAAATTCTAAATTCAAATGAAACTAAACTACGAAAGTCCGATAATTAAAAAATTAAATGCTGGAATGATGAATAAATTCGGCAGTAGGACAGAATATACTCCCGTAAAATTTATTGATAATGTGGCAGTTGCTGATTTAATGAACAAATACGGCTCGCCTCTTTTCGTTATCAGCGAAAAAACAATCCGACAAAATTACCAGAAAGCGTTGAAAGCTTTTAAAATGCGTTATCCCAAAGTGCAATTCGCATGGAGCTATAAAACAAACTACTTAGATGCGGTTTGTCAAATTTTTCATCAGGAAGGCAGTTGGGCGGAGGTTGTTTCAGGTTTTGAATACCAGAAAGCTCTTCGTAACGGCGTTCCTGGAAATCTGATTATTTTCAATGGCCCTGATAAATCCAAAGAAGATTTGATTATGGCAATTGAAAACCGCTCGCTTATTCATATTGACCATTTTGATGAGCTCTATATGCTGATTGAGATTTTGGAAGATATGGAAGATGTTAAAGCTCGCGTTGCAATTCGGGTAAACATGGACACTGGCATATATCCGCAGTGGGACAGGTTTGGCTTCAACTACGAAAACGGGCAAGCGTGGAATGCAATTATGAAAATTGTTGCAAAAGAGAAACTGCAATTTGAAGGTCTCCATTGCCATATCGGAACATATATACTTACTGCAAACGCTTATGCGGTAGCTGCTCGGAAAATGTGTGAACTTGCTTTAGCTTACTCCAACACAACCGGAGAAAATATAAAATATATAGATATGGGAGG
>JAAYWF010000284.1 GCA_012516825.1 Lentimicrobium sp.
CTCGGGAACCTTCACATACCAGTGGCAGGTCAGCACTGATAATAATACATGGACAGATCTGACAGGGCAGTCCGGATTGAGTTATTCACCAGGAAACCTAACCTCTACGACCTATTACAGGGTAGTGGCTACCAGCACAGGCACACCTGCTTGTGGGTCCTTCAATAGTAATGTGGCTACAATTACCGTCAGACCGCAACTGGTAGCCCCTGCTGTTTGCTGTGATCAGATTGTGTGCATAGGATCAAACCCAGATCCGTTAAGCGGAACGGCGGCATCAGGTGGATCAGGATCTTTCAATTATCAATGGCAAGTGAGTACTAACGGTAATCCTCCATGGAATGATATTACAGGTGCAACAAATCCAAACAGATATAATCCACCAGCCCAATCCCGTTACTACCGACTTAGAGCAACTGACCCAATTTGTGGAACTGTATTTAGCAACACCGTGCAGGTGTCTCTGGGTCTTGATTTCGGGGGCACATTCTATAACGATGGCAATCCGACCTCAGCAGTATGTCCCGGATACAGTTTCAATTATACAATTACTTCAGGTTCAATTGGCGCTTTATTTGGAAGACATATAAGGTATTCATGGTCTGCGGATCCAGCATATGTTTCACCGGCAACAGGAGGTCCTGTAGGAGTAACTCGTTATTATCTATGGGTCCTTCCATATTTCCAAGCGACAATTCCATTTACAGTCATTAATAATACTGATGCTCCGGTAACAACAACAATTTCTGTTACACCAGGAGTATACAACAATGCTGGCCCTCCGCCAAGCGGATTTGTATGCAACCTCACGCCGCAAACATTCACTGTTACTATTAATCCATTCAGGATTGTATGTCCTTCCAATATCGGCCCTGTAAACAATAAAGGCGGGCAATGCTACGCTTCAGTTGCAACGCCAGATCCAACCTTCATTGGAAATTGTACTGCCAACAAAATAACATGGCAATTGACAGGTGCAACTGTAGCAAATTCATTCAGCACAGGAATTAATTATGTCGGAACCCGTAACTTTAATATTGGGGTTACTACTGTAACATATACTGCCACAAATACCTACGGAGTTTCGACTACATGTTCATACACGGTTACAATAGTAGATACTGAAACACCTGTGATTAGCTGTCCCGGCAACATTACACAATCCGCAGCATCTGGACAATGCTCAGCAATAGTAAACTACACGGCTCCTATTGGTACTGATAACTGCCCGGGTGCTGTCACAACCCAGATCGCCGGCCTTCCTTCAGGTTCAGCTTTCCCCGTGGGAACCACAGTTAATACCTTCATGGTTACAGATGCAGCAGGCAATACTGCCTCTTGTTCATTCAATGTAACCATTACGGACAATCAGCCTCCCGTGTTTACGAGTTGTCCTTCAGATATTGCTCGAACTACTGATTACGGATTATGTACTTCGACCTTTGATCCACCTGATCCGGTTGTTAATGACAATTGTTCGTCTTTAATAGATCTGACATGGAGTCTTTCAGGAGCCACTTTTGGTAATTCTCCTCCAACAGGGATGAATTATGTCGGCAACACTACATTTAATATCGGGACCACAACAATTAGATATACAGCAATCGATCCGGGAGGGAACTCCTCAGTATGCGAATTCGATGTCGTGGTGACAGACAATCAGAATCCGACAATCAGTTGCCCTTCCCCATATTCAGTGTACAATGATCCGGGGCTGTGCTCGGCTGTAATTAATACTTCAAATCCTGTTACAGGAGACAACTGTGGCATACAGAGCCTTGCCTGGGAAATGAGCGGTGCTACAAATGACAGTGGCGTAAATAACATCGGTTCATATACATTTAATGTTGGCAAAACCACCGTCAGATATATAGTTTCCGATAATTCAGGTCGGACTGCTGAATGTTCGTTCTTAGTTGAAGTCATTGATAATGAGTCGCCTGTACCTCAATGCCCTGTCAGTCCTCAAAACCGTAATGCAGATCCGGATGCATGTAATTATATAGCTGTGGGGCCTGAGTTTGATCCCACCAACAACGATAATTGCCAGTTATTTAATCTAAGCAATAATCTCAATGGAGAATCAACGCTTGCAGGTTATGTTTTTCCAATAGGAACTACCAATGTCATATGGATTGTAACTGATAATGCCGGGAATCAGGGAACCTGCAACTTTGATGTGGTTGTTACAGATGCAGAGCCTCCAACTATATCCTGTCCTGCCACACCAGAACCTGTCTGCCCTGATGGTTCAGGAAAATATGTACATGCTGGTCCCGACTGGGATGCAACAGGTTCTGACAATTGCGGATCAGTTTTGCTTACATGGACCCTTACCGGCTCAACCACTAAAGAGGGTACTGGAACACTAAACGGAGTCAGTTTTGAACCTGGAACCACACTTGTCACCTGGACTGCGAAAGATGACGACGGGAATACAGCCATTTGTACTTTTGAAGTTATCGTTGGATTATATTATCAAACACGGAATTCCGGCGTTTCATGGCCGGCAGACTGGAGAGATGAAAGAATCTGGGAAACCAGTCCGACGGGAAATACTTCCTGGACACCGAATCCCTCTGACTATCCTACAGCAGACAATTCCTGTGGAATCAGGGTACGGAACGGACATATTGTAACGGTTGATGGTACACCTGTCATTCCTGTTGACCAGACTATCATAGACCCTGGTGGAGCTGTTACTGTTGAGGAAACTGGTCACATGATAGTTCAGGGCGGTCCAGAGCAGTTTATTATTAATTCTTCTTCGGTCAACCTCAGTGGTTCGCTGATTGTAAAAGGCACTTTTGAAGGCAAGGTAACTTATAACAGGGTTTTAAAGGACAATTGGAATCAGCACTATATTTCTTCTCCGGTTGAAGATAACAGTTTCGATAACGCTGGAAAAATATCTGGTTTATACGGCTGGAATGAACCTGGGGGAGCTTGGGTCAGTGCGCATAAGGTCAATTTTGAGGAGGGAATGGGATACTATTTGATTGAAGGGAGTTCTACTTCTCCTTACACTCTGACCTTCCAGGGATCTGTAATAAATGATAAAACACTTATGGCCACATCTCCTTTCGAAACTGGCATTATGTTATCTCCAGTATGTGACAGAGCATGTTATGATTTACGTTGGTTAAATAATAATTCCCGGACTAACTACGGAGGCGGAGGATGGAATCTGTTCGGAAATCCTTTTACTTCAGCATTTTGTGTAGAGACATTCCTGAATGCAAATGATGAAGATGGAACTACACCGGGCGTTTTTGATCCAAGCTATGTTGCTGTTTACCTGTGGGATGGTGAAGTAAATGATTACAAATTCATTGGGAGGGCTATACCTGCATCTTATGGGGTAGGAACACCTTATAATCCTGTTCTAACCCATGTTCAGGTCGGACAGGGTTTTATGATAATGGCAAATTATAATGAAGCACCGGTCGTTTTGAATTGGAGCATGCAGGAGCATAATACTACGACTCCCTTAAAGTCTGCTTTCATCGATAATAATTGGCCTGGGCTTCTTTTGAAAGCACGGTATGGGGAGAAGGTAAGTTCAACTTTGATTGCTTTCAATGAAAAGATGACTCCCGGACTTGATCCCGGATACGATGTAGGACTGTTCAGCACAGACCAGGATGTTTTACTTTATACAAAACTGATAACGGATAACGGGGTAAATTTTGCGCGGCAGACATTACCGCTCCCCGGCAGTGATAAGTTCATTATTCCAGTGGGTATTGATTACAATAACGGTGGAACAGTCATATTCTCAGCTGACATGGAACCTATTGGTAATGGCACATTTTATCTTGAAGACCGTAATACCGGTATTTTTACAGATCTTGGAAGTAATACTTACACAGTCGCCCTTCTTGAAAATACCCGCGGAACAGGCAGGTTTTTCGTTCATTCCTCGCTTACCACAGAAACCAAACCGGAAGTTGTGATTTCCAAACCGTTGAAATTACAGGTATGGGCGACCAACAATAAGGTATATATCGAGGGAGCTGTCAGTAACAAGGCGATGGGAGAGATTTATGATATACTGGGACGAAAAATCTATGAATTCCCTCTTACCGATCAGAGATTCAACACATATGCCCTTCCGGAAGCAATAAAAGGTGTTTATCTAATAAAAGTTTCGGATGC
>JAAYWF010000229.1 GCA_012516825.1 Lentimicrobium sp.
AATGATTATAATTTAGCTATAAAGAATAACGGTACCCGTCCGAATTTTCTTAATCTTGAAATTAATAATGCCTATATTACCGGTACCAATTCAAGTCATTTTTCCATTATTGGTTCAAAGATTTTGTATTTGGCTCCCGGAGAGACAGGGTATATTACCGTTCGTTATAAGCCGCTTGAGTCAGGAAGTAGTGTTGCAACCCTCAATTTGGTTCATAACGCCGACAACTATACTACCCCCCGACAAGTTACTCTCAACGGTAGCTCAAGCCCATGTTCCGATATCATTTCACTTGGTGGAGGGGGCTATGCTAATCGTAAGACTTTTTCCAAAAGCGGAGATGGCGTCTGGACAACAAACGTCTGTGGATACAATTGTAACGGCAGGGAGCAGATTTACAGTTTTGTAGCGCCATACACCGGTTATTATAGCATCGAAGTCGTTTCAACCAATAACACCTGGGTTGACTATTTTTGGAAATCAGGCTCATGCTCTTCGACAGGATGGAACTGTATAGGTTTTGTGTATTCTCCCCACGTTTTGGGTTCGATGTATTGGACCGCGGGTACTACTTATCACATATTGCTCGATGCTGAAGTTACTTCTCAGGCTACGCATACCTTTTTTGTGTTTTACAATCCTTGTGCAAATGCTATCGAAATAGCCGGTATTGGATCGGGTTATTCAAAGACTTTTGCCGGTGGCGGACAGAGCGCTTGGAATAATACATCCGTTTCCGCGTGTGGTTACTATTGCTATGGAGGCGAGCGGGTTTACAGCTTTACAGCTCCTACTACCGGCATATACTCCATTCAGGTAACATCGGCAAGCGGATATGTGGATTATATGTGGAAAGCGGGTATCTGTAATTCTACCGGCTGGGAATGTATTGATGATATTTCTGTTCCAGGGAAATACGGTTCTATGTCGTGGACTGCCGGTACAACCTATTACATATTATTGGATGATGAAAATACTACGGCTGGCAGCCATACTTTTTATATTAATGAGCCTGAAATAGCAGGTATCTGGTTGGGTACAACAAACAGTAACTGGCACACAGCGAGCAACTGGACGGCAGGCATTATTCCAGATGCTTCTATAGACGTTGTTATACCCGGCGGTACTACCTACCAGCCCTCTGTTCAAAGCGCTGATGCAGAATGTAACAACCTTCTGCTTGAGAATGGCGCCTCCCTGACCATTGGCGGTACTTATAAGCTCACAGTAAATATTGATGCAAACATTAAAGGGTCGTTGATAATGAATAATTTATTCTCCAAGCTTTATGTAAATAGAGACGTTAAATGGTTTGCCGGCTCCTCAGCATATATGACGACTTTTGCTACTATTTATTTAAAAAGGACTTGGGAGTTTATGGAGGGCGCTAATATCGCTTTAACGAAAGGCTTTGTTGTTTTTTTTGGTAGTGGAAATAGTTACATAAGAAGTAATGATGCGAATAGTTATTTTAACAATATACGCAACAGTAAAACCGGTACTGCGTTGGCACATAGTGCGGCATCAAACTATCCGTGCCGTTTAAATGGTAACCTTTATATTTATTCCAATTGCAAATTTACCAGTTATTCAACTCAAAAGTTTATCATCGGAGGTTATATTGAAAATAATAGTGGAGTTATAGAATTAGACTCCGGCACTATAGAGTTTGGAGGAGGTGGCGGTACTTCTTATTTTATGCCTGGAGATTATTTTAATAATTTGGTTATCAATTCTACGGACAGCGTAACTTTTAATAATAATATGGAGGTTCGCGGTTCTTTATCTATTATCAGTGGCACATTAAATCTCTTGAGCACCACTTTGAACGTTAAGGGCAATTGGACTAATAGTATTTTTCCTGCCGGTTTTGATGCAGGCAGCAGTAGGGTAAGATTTACCGGTCCTGGTCATCAATATGTAACAACGAGCGAGACTTTTAATATTCTGGAGGTGGCCAATGGCGCTGCCTTACGGGTAGATGCGTCAACTTCGGAGGTAACTTGTAATCAATATGACTGGACTAGTGGAGGGATTGATGTCATTAAAGGCACTTTCACAGCTCTTGATCTTGCTCAAAATGGTATTTATGGTAGTTATTACGTAAACCCAGGGGGTGTAATTAATCTTGAAAAGATAAATGGCTGGGTTGATTTTAATGGTCATATCTATATTTTTGGTGGCGAGTTCAATATTTATGGAGGTACAAGTGATTCCTATTGGCCTTATCAGGCTAACGCCTCTCTTACTATGTCTGGTGGTACCCTCGATTTTAAGGATGTTGGAATTGTTGTTTATAATTCCAACAGTTTTACTTTTACACACGATATTACCGGCGGTACAATACGTACAATTGGAGGTTTAACAGTTTATAGGTTAGATTTTACTCCTGCAGGCGGTGTTTTTGAGTTTTACGGAAGTAATGACAGATTTATTTCTGTTGCAACTGGAAGCCAACTTCAACATGTAACTATTAATAAGAACGCCAAGGCTGCAACTACTGCTATTCCCGAGGAGCCTCTGTATGATGAACGCAGCGGGATGATGCTTGGCGATGGAAGCAGAGCAAATAATATTACCCTGGATACTGATGTTACCATTCTTGGCAACCTTAATATTACTGCCGGTTCGCTGACCATTAACGACAAAACACTCACAGTAAATAATAACTGCTTTATTTATGGTACTTTGAATGTGACCCATGCTTCTGATGTTTTTAATGCAGGAACACTATTCTATAATTGGCTGGAATTTAAATCGGGATCAACGGCCAATATTACTGATGGGACAATAATGAATGGATACCCAGTAGAGGTCAACAACAATTTTACCGTCAATAAGGGTGAAATCCGTACAGCATATTCCCTTGTTAAGATTTTGGGCAATCTTGAAATAAATAATGGCGGAAACCTTACGGTAAATTCCGGTGGCGGGATTGCCATGGGAGCATCCAGGTCAATCACCGTAAACAATGGCGGTAAAATTGAACTTAACGGCGTACTATCTAATCCAGCTTTAGTTACTCGTATTTCGTCAGGTAATTACGCATTTAATATTGAAAGCGGAGGTACCATTGCTGCTGAATACGGATTGTTTGAGCATATGAACAGTGGCGGAATTAATATAAAATCCGGTGCAATTGTTGATCCTGATCATTCCTTTAATAACTCTACTTTTAGGAATGGAGCTTCTGGCGGCCGGCTTTTGACGGTTAATAACAATCAGAATTTTACGGTAAACAATGCTATATTCCCGAGCAACACATGGGGTGGTACATATAATGTTTACAAAAATATTAACTCCGGCATAGTTACTTTTTCTAATGCTACCGGCGCTTTTTCGGGTAGCGCACATGAGTATGATCCCTATAACCGGATTTTCTGGGGTGATGAGCCGTTGGTTCACACTATCCAGGTACCTGCCGGCTGGAGCGGGCTATCGAGTTATATTATGCCTTTGAATACCGATATTACTGAAATTTTTTCTCCTGTATTTTCTGATTTTATCATGGCTCAGACAATGAGCAGCGCCTATTATCCTGCAGGTGGTATCAACACAATTGTTAACTGGCAGAGTCAGTCGGCCTATAAGGTAAAGATGGTGCAGGAGGCTTTTCTACCTATATCGGGTGACGAGGAGACCAACAAGACCTTAGCTTTATCAGTCGGCTGGAGTCTTGTGCCGGTTATCTGCAATACACCCGTTTCTGCCTCATCAATTTTTTCAGGTTCCGGATTTACTTTGGCTAAAGATGTTGCCGGAGTTGGTGTTTACTGGCCCTCTATGGGTATTAACACCTTAGGTAACTTGTTGCCTGGCAGGGCTTATTATGCCTATTGCAGTTCACCTAAAAACATTACCTTCCCTCCCAATTCAAAGCAAAGCTGGGCGGGATATTATCCAACAATCCCTGTTATTAATCATCCGTGGAATGATGTTGAGGTAAGCGGTTCATCTCATCTTATTGCCATTCAGGTTGAATCTTGTAAAGGTTTGTTGCCGGGCGATGTTATCGGAGTATTTTCGCCAGATCAGCTCTGTTTTGGGGTTGTTGAGATTAGCGATTTACAAAACAATGCACTTCTTATAGCTTGGGCTGACGATCCTTTAACGGCCGAGAAAGATGGTTTTGAAGAGATGGATTTGATGAATTACAAACTCTATCGTCCTCAAAGTGGCGAGTTGTTTGATCTTGATGTAGAATATGACCAGGATTTACCTCAAACAGGTTATTTCTATGGGGAGGGATTGTCGGCAATCAAAACCTTTAAAATGACATCGTTGGGATCATACGAGGCTTTGGCAAGCATTGTCAGCCTTTATCCAAACCCAACAACCGGAATAATTTGGGCAAAAGGGATAAAGGATTTCACTAAGATTGAGATTTACAATTCGATAGGCAATTGTATTAAAACTTTTGTAAACCAATCAGATGATAATTTAGAGATAGATCTTAGCGTACACTCTTCAGGAGTTTATCACATTAAGTTCATTGGCAAAGAATCGAGTATAATCAAGCGTGTTGTAAAAAAATAGAAACATTCATTTTTTAATCATAACCTAAAAAATGCCGGCCTCCGTACAACGAGCGCCGGCTTTTTTCTGAATTAATCTTTCAAATGATACAAATAAGCTCCTTCAGTCTTTTTTATATTTTTGCCCTTTATTTAAAGTTCAATTTTTGTTAAACATAAACTTCGTTCTATGAAGATATTGATTTGTATTAGCAGTGTGCCTGATACTACCACTAAAATTAAACCTACCGGTGATGGTAAGGCAATTGATCTGGCCAATGTTCAGTGGATCATCAATCCTTGGGATGAGTTGGCGCTTACCCGTGTACTCGAACTTAAAGAACAGCCAAACAGCAAGATTGAGAAAATTACAGTGCTCACAGTAGGTGGAAGAAATGCAGAGCCAACCATTCGTAAAGCGCTGGCTATTGGCGCTGATGATGCAATAAGGGTAGATACTGAACCGGGTGATAATTATTTCACCGCTTTTCAAATTGCTCAGGCATTAAAAAATTATGATTCCGATATTATAATTTGTGGTATCGAATCTTCCGATTATAATGGATCGTCAACAGGATCAATGATTGCTGAGATGATGGATTTGCCAAGTGTGTCGTCGGTATCAAAACTTGAGATCGAATCGGATACAGTAAAGATGAATCGGGAAATTTCCGGAGGTTTTGAAGTGATAGAGATGCCTACCCCAATGGTTGCTATCGTTCAGAAAGGAATTGCCATTGAGCCTCGTATTCCATCCATGAGAGGTATTATGATGGCCCGCAGCAAACCGTTACAGGTTGTAGAAAGCGCTGATGTTAAGCCTCTTACAGTGTTTTGTTCTTATACATTGCCAAGCCCGAAGGCAGCATGTAAAATGGTGGATGCCGAAAATATGGAAGAACTTGTGAACCTGTTACACAATGAAGCAAAAATTATTTGATAAAATTAAAACTGATAAACAATGAATAAAGTAATCATATTTGCTGAAAATTTTGAAGGAGTATTTAAAAAAGCTACTTTCGAGGCTGTTTCTTATGGTAGTCGGATTGTAGAACAGATGGGTGGCGGAGAAGTAATTGCAATTTCTCTTGG
Organism: Lentimicrobium sp.; assembly: GCA_012516825.1. Taxonomy (GTDB): domain Bacteria; phylum Bacteroidota; class Bacteroidia; order Bacteroidales; family 4484-276; genus RZYY01. The sequence continues at coordinate 5,607 of JAAYWF010000229.1, forward strand.
GGAGGTTGCTGACGAAGAGTTAAAAAGCCTTGGAGCTTATGGTGCGACAAGGGTTATTTCCCTACACAATGAAGCATTTAACTCGCTCGATGCAAAAATCTATGCAAAAACTATAGCTGATAATGTAAAGAAAGAGAATGCTGGTTTAATCATTTTTACCGACAGTAATGCTTCTAAAGCTGTTGCCCCCAGAGTTGCTGTACGGCTTCATGCAGGTATGGTATTTGGGGCTTATGGCCTGCCTTCTAACCTCTCGCCATTTACAATTCCGAAAAAAGTATTTTACGGAAAGGCTTTTACCGAAGTTGTAATTCAATCGGAGGTAAAGGTTATTAGCCTTTCACAAAACTCCTTTGGTGTAGTTGAGAATAAAAAAGATATTGTTGTTGAAAATATTGATCATACCGTGGATACTGATCAAATTAAAACAAAGATATTGAGTGTTGAAAAGAGTACCGGCAAAATTCTCCTCACAGATGCCGAGATTGTGGTTTCTGGCGGACGAGGTATGAAGGGGCCGGATAAATGGAAACCGCTTGAGGATTTGGCCGAAACACTTGGAGCTGGACTTGCCTGTACTCGTCCCGTTTCTGACGAAGGGTGGCGACCACATACCGAACATGTTGGCCAAACAGGGAAAATCATTGCACCAAATCTCTATTTTGCATTTGGAATATCGGGCGCTATACAACATTTGGCTGGCGTTAGCTCATCCAAAGTAATCGTTGCGGTAAATACCGATAAAGATGCTCCTATTTTTTCAGCCGCCGATTATGGCGTAGTAGGTGATGCCGCTACAGTGCTAATAGGATTAAACGACGCGTTAAAAAAGTTTAAATCAGAGAATTAAACTTATTTGGGGGATTATATTGAGGTAAAAAATTGCGATAATAGTGTTGGAGTTGAAAATCCAATGCTTTATAGCAAATAAAAAGCCTTTCCAAAAATGATGGGGGAATTTATCTCACTAATTAACGAAAGTAGTAGAATTAAGAAAGAAGTTGCAATATCTGATAATATTGAAAATGTTTCTGTAATAGGCGCTGAGGTATAAATTAAAGTTTCTCTCAATATTCAATACGATCCTCAAAAAAAGTTTTCTCTATAAGAATTTTGATAAGAAAGATTGGTGTTTTACGAGATCAGGTGTAAATTTTTGGTTCAGTTTCGCCTGTCAGCACTCGCATACCATTGAAAGCTAGCGCTCTCATTTCATCTTCTCCAGGATATACATGTATTGGAGCAATCCAGTGTACCCTTTCAATAATTTGATTTACAAACCACTTGGAATTAGCAATACCTCCAGTAATAAGAATTCCATCTATTTGTCCTTTTAATACTGTACTAATTGCGCCAATCTCTTTCGCCACTTGATAGGCCATAGCCTCATAAATCTTTCGTGCCTCTTCATCGCCATCATTCATCCTAAGTTCCACCTCATAAGCGTTATTTGTTCCAAGATAGCCTACTAATCCTCCTTCGCCTTTTACCATCCTGACGACCTCTTTTTGTGTATATTTTCCTGAAAAGCAGAGTCTCACTAAGTCGCCCACTGGTAATGTGCCTGAACGTTCTGGTGAAAACGGACCGTCACCGTCAAGGCCGTTGTTTACATCTATTACACGCCCCATTTTATGAGCGCCTACTGTAATGCCACCGCCTAAATGGGCAACGATAAGGTTCATATCCTCATATTTTCTCATCACACTTTTTGCATGAGATCGTGCAACAGTTTTCTGATTTAGAGCATGAAATATTGATATTCGATTCAATTTAGGATTTCCTGATATCCGCGCAATATCATCTAATTCATCAACAACCACCGGATCAGCGATATAGGCTTTTACTCCTTGAAGCTGTTGAGCAAACGCATCGGCGATTAATCCACCAAGGTTAGAGGCGTGTTCCCCTACCGAACCGTTACGCAAATCCTCCTTCATTCGCTCGTTAACCAGATAAACGCCTGATTCAATGGGTTTTAATAATCCGCCACGACCTACTACTGCCTTTATAATGTCTTTAGGAATGTTAGCATTATTGAGTTGGGTGGCTATGATCTCTTTGCGATAGTCAAACTGATCGGATATTTTTTCGAATTCTGCTAATTCGGCTGGGTTATGCTGAATATTTTTAAGGAAAATGGGATTTAGGTTCACAAACACTCCGATTTTCGTGGATGTTGAACCAGGATTTATAAC
>JAAYWF010000230.1 GCA_012516825.1 Lentimicrobium sp.
ATGGACATTCAGTTTTTAGTCAAAATGATATTGAGATTTATTTCGAAGAACATTTTATTAAGAGCATTGATTTCCGTCAATTTAAAAATGGGCTTTATCTGATTAAAATTAGAATAGGCGATTTTACATTTACCGAAAAAGTAAGTTTTATCCGATAAATTTTTTTATTTTTTTTAGCATTTTTTTTAAAGAAGTTTGTTTGTGATTCGAGGAAATAAATTATATTTGCAATCAATATTGAACTGATTAAACATAAATAAGGTAAAAAATATTATTTTGTAAGTTAACAATCAATGTTTTATTGAGTTGTATGTTTTTAAGAAACTTTTCGAGTTTTGTTGTTTCGGTAAGCAGAATGATTAAATTTGATGTTTATTGAAGAGAATTTATTTTAAAAAAAGTTAAAATAATCATTAATAATAAAAATATTGTTATTTTTATGTGTTTGCAAAAAGCAGAATTTTTTAACCCAAATTTTAATACAAATCTTTAAAAAAGGAGGATTACATGTTTCAAAAGTTTTACAAATCAAGAGTATGGATTATGCTCTTTATGTTACTTCCCTTTATTGGGAACGCTCAAATTCCCGGCCTGCCCCCAGGATGGGGATTTACTCTGAACCCTTCATCTGCCACTTATGCAATACCCACCACCGTTGCTTTTAGCGGTGTTGACGCATTGCAAGCTGGCGATTGGATCGGCGCTTTTTACGATGACAATGGTACATTGGAATGTGGAGGCGCAATCCAATGGACTGGTACTGGTAATGTAGCGTTAGTCGCTTTCGGTAATGATATTTACGATCCAAACAAAAGTGGATTTGCTGAAGGAGAAGCCATTCAATGGAAATTCTACCGTACAGCCACCTCAACCGAAGTATGTGTGAAAGCATACGATGGCGATGGCGATGAGTTCTTTTTTGCCACAGGCGACATTAAAGCAGTAGCAAGCTTTGGATCATGCGCACCACCATTAGCTGAATTAACTCTGAATCTTGTTTCAGGATGGAACTGGGTTTCCTTCAATGTATTGCCCTTAGAGGGTAATGATCTTAACTCTGTTTTAGGTGATACTGGATATGCTGAGGGTGACTTTATTCAGGCTCCTGGAGCTGTTGCAGATTTTATTGATGGCTATGGTTGGTATGGTGATTTGGAGTTTATTAATCCAAATTTAATGTATCAACTCAAACTTGCATCTGCTAAAACCTTAGTTGTATCTGGCGCTCCTGTAAATGTTGCTGAGCCAATTACTTTAAATCCTGGTTGGAACTGGATTGGATATAAACCACAGATGCCCTTGAATATTAATACTGCACTTGTTTCACCTTCATTCGTTGAAGGAGACTTTATCCAAACACCTGGTGCTGTATCAGAATTTATTGAAGGCTATGGCTGGTATGGTGATATAGAATTAATGAACCCTGGTTTTGGCTATCAAATCAAAGTTACTAATAGTGGAACAATTACCTATCCGGAATCTGTTTCACTAAATTTTCTCGATAATAAGACACAGGTAAAGGCCAATGAAATTTCAACATCTATTGTTGGACGCGAAGCACCTGTTTGGCCTAACCCTGTTGTTTTTCCTTTCTATCAAACAAATCGTTATCGAGTATATATAGAAGGTGAACCTATTACAGAAATGGGTAGTATGCTTTCAGCATGGAATGATGGTGAGATTAGAGGAAAATGTATGTTGCAAGC
>JAAYWF010000231.1 GCA_012516825.1 Lentimicrobium sp.
AAATAATAAAAAGTTAATAATTAATAATTTGTTAAAATTCAATTGTTCGCAAAATTACAAAGTTTAGATTATTTATCGTCAACATTATTAAATTTTATTATTAATTAGACGGTCTGTTTGAAAAAAGTAACAAAGAAATTTTATTTTTGAAGTCGTTTTAAAAACCTTTGGCTTTAAAATGATTGGAAAAACTAAAGATTATGAAAGCTTATCCGATGAGGATCTGGTGCTTAAAATCACACAGAAAGGCCTGACGGATCTTTATTCTATTCTTTATAAGCGATACTATTTGAAGGTTTTAAGAAAATGTGACAGCCTTGTTAATGATAAAGACCTATCAAAGGTGTTAGCACATGATATTCTTTCAGGTGTTTTTGAAAAATTAAATAGTTTTCAAGGGAAATCCTCTTTTAATACCTGGGTTTATTCAATTACTTATAATCATTGCATAGACTATTTGAGGAGTAACAAAAGGCTTCACTATCCTGAGTGGAACAGACTACAGCAATTGCCTGAAATAGTTGACGTAACCGAAGAGGATCTTACCGATCTGCATTATTCGCGTATTCTTGAATTACTCGACCAGCTTCATACCGAAGAAAAGGCTATGCTGTTAATGAAATATAAGGATAATCTTTCTATTAAAGATATTGCCAATTCCATGAGACTTACCGAGAGCGCTGTTAAGATGAGGCTCATGCGCGCAAGAGTTAGATTGGTGTTTAATTATAAGTCGTTGTATGGAAGTTATCCTTGATATAGTGTTACTTTTTAAAATTTGATCGTCAGAATACTGAGTTTTTTTAAGATGAAATATTTAAAAAAAATATTTAGAAGCCCTGAAAGCCGCATTCCGAAAAGTGTGAAAAATGGCTTTTTAAAACATTTTCCAAATGCTACTAATATTGTTTGGTGTAAGTATCCAAACTTGTACGAAGCAATGTTTTATGACGAAGAGATTGAGAAAATTACCCGTTTCGATAAATCTGGGAAACTGTTAGAATGTCGTGTCAATAGCTCTTTTTCGGAAATCCCCTCTTTTGTAAAAGCTAATATTGACCCCGGGTACGAAATAATGAGTTCCATTGTTGTGTATGCTTCTGATATGATGAACTATGAATTCATCGTTAGAGACTCCGAATTGATACGTTATTCGCTTATCATGGATTCGTTAGGGAATGAAATTAAGTTGGAGAGATTGTAATCCCTCAAAATCATTTATCATCTGCTTTTCAAAAATTTTATAACCCCTGATAAGAGGTGTGTTTTTAGTGTATTTTGGGAAAAGAGTTGTTTTTTGCCTATCTCAAAATAGTTGAAAATAATCCGATAAAACCAAGTTCTAATTTTATCTCGTAATTTGATTAATTAGTTAATTCTTTACAACTCACTTTCGGTGAGGGAGTATAAGTCATCAGAGTAAGTTTAAAAGCCAAAGCGGATGTGGAGTAAGCCGGAAAATTAATAACAAAGTCAAAGTATGGCTTAAAGCCATGCTATGCCTGAAAACTATCTTAATCAGGTTAAGCGA
>JAAYWF010000283.1 GCA_012516825.1 Lentimicrobium sp.
CGCCCGCGCCTGGGCCTCGACGACCGCGAGCTGCTCGGCAAGCGCGGCGCGGATCGCCGCTCGAGCCAGCTCCGCTGCTTCGGCCGGTGAGCCGGCGGCGAGCCGCAAACGCCCGTCTTCGACCGCGAGCTGTGCGGTTTCCACCGAAGACGTGCGGTGCGCCGCAACGGCGTGCGCATCGGCGAGGTGGGCTGCTGCTTCGGCGAGGTCGCCGCGGTCGGTGGCGAGGGCGGCTCGGTCGCGGAGCACGCCGACGAGCTGGTCCCACTCACCCAGCCGCCGAGCGATCGCCGCGGCCGGGGCCAGGTGGGTTGCCGCCGCCTCGAGCTGGCCCCGGTCCCGTTCGACGGCGGCCACGTGGTGCAGCGCCTTACCAACACCCGAGGTCTCCCCAGCCGCCTCCCGGAGCCGCCATGCCTCCACGAACGCTGCCAGCGCCTCCTCGGTTTTGCCGAGCCCGCGATACGCGCGGCCCTGCTGGATGCGGGCGGAGGCGAGCAGTAGCCGGGCACCGAGCACGCGGGCGCGCTCGGCCGCGCGGCTGGCGGCGGCGAGCTTGGCCGTGAGGTCGCTCTCGTGCATCCACGCCTCGGCGAGGTCGATGCGAGGGTCGACGCCGAGCGGTTCGGGGAGCTGCCGGAGCTCGGACAGCACCCTTTTCGCTTCGTCCCCCTGTCCGTGCGAGGCGAGCAGCGTGGCGAGCGAGAGCCCGTAGGTGAGGTTGTCGGGGTAGAGCACGTGGAGCGAGCGGGTGATCTCGACCGCCCGCTGCCACTCCCCGGTCATCTCCCGGTAATCGCTCTCGAGGGCGAGCTGGAGCTCCCTCGGCGCCGATGAGGCGTGCTCGAGCGCCCTCGCGAGCTCCGTGCTGGCGCGTTCCCTTTGCCCAGCCCAAGCGAGGGCATTCGCCAACGCGGCTCGGATCGGGACCGACTGAGGCTCGGCGGCGTTGGCGCGTTCGAGCGCCGTGACGGCAGCGGCGAACTCGAACGCCTGCATCTTCGAGAGGCCCTCGGCATACAGTCGAGCGGCCTCGATCCCGTCGGGGTGGAGACGTCGGATCTGGGTCGCCTGTGCGGGCGGCAACGGGGACACACCGCAGAGCTGGCGAAGACGGGCCCCGGCACGCCCAGCCAGGTCGGGTAGCGCCGCGAGCGATCCGCCTTCCCGGAAGGAAGCGAGGACAAAACCCGTAGCGGCCTCTCGAATGTCGAGGTCGAGCGTCGTCTCGGGTGGAGCTCCCGGAGGACCGACCTCGATCGTTCCCGTGACCAGTAGGTCGAGCCCGAGCAGCGCCCGCAACCGCCGCAGCTCGGCAGGTTCCGGAACGCCGGCGTCGAGGCCGAGCTCCCGCAAAGCCTCGGCGAGGCTTGTTGGGCTCACCGTACGCAGCGTCCCACCGGCTCCCAGCTCGATGGCGAGCATCTCTCCGAGTGCCGCACCGACCCAGTTGAGGTCAGAGCGCCCCGGCTCGCCTTGCGGATTGAGCACGGCCACGGTTCGGCGGGGCACGAACGGTGAGGGGATCGCCGTCGGCGGGGCGAGGGGCACCCGCTCCGGCCGTAACCTCTGCCAGAGCGCCAGCATCCCGAGTACGCTCAAAGCAACGAGCCCAGCCGCTGCCCACAGCTCCCAGCGCCGTCGTTGTCCGGAACCGTGATCAGGGGTGAGGGTCGGTGCGAGGGGTGTGCTCGCCGATGCTAGCGGTGCAGCCGTAGCAAGATCTGCCAGCCGTTCGACGGGAGCGATGAAGCGGTAGCCGCGCCGGGCCACGGTCTCGATGAAGCGGGGGTTTCGAGCTTCGTCACCGAGCACCTCGCGGAGATCCCGCATGCGCTGCGTCAGCGCGGCTTCCGCCACCACAGCGTGCGGCCACACCGCATCGAGCAACTGCTCCTTGGTGACCATGCGGGGGGCCGCCTCGAGAAGCACGTTGAGGATGGCGAGGGCTTTGGGAGGCAGGTCATGCCGCTGGCCCTCCCGCCAGATGCTGCCGTCGGCGGGGTCGAACACCACGTCTCCGAGGCGCCAGCGAGCGTTGTGTGAGTCGTCCGTCATCCCACCTGCCGTAGTCGGCGTACGGTAGCACGAAGTGTTCTCCCTGCGTCACGGTTTCGTCATCGCTCCATAACGACTCGTCCCGCTCGGGAAACCATATTGTGCCCGAGATCATCGGCATCTGATGCCGGAGGCGGTGTCGCCGAGGGAGGTTCCGAAAGCGTTGCTCGAGCTGATGATGCCGGTTGTGGCGAACCCAGCGTCGCTCACCTGCGCGTGTGCCATCGGCGCCGGGAGTGAGGCGTTCCAGCCGCCGGAGGAGCACGTCCGGAAGGCATCCGGCGGTCGGGAGCACGCCAGCCGGGGTGGACGACCCGGGGGTAGAAGGGCTCGTGGCTGGTTACAGCGGTCCGTGGCGACCGGCACGGGCACCCGTTTGCCTGCCAACACGCTGCGGCGCCGGATGAGCTGATGGTTCGGCGGTGGTGTTGAGGGAGGAGGGTACGATGCTCGAAACAAGCCGGCAGGAAGACATTGTGAAGCGATCAGGAGCAGAATCGCGTTTGGCTCCACGTCGGGGGCTGCCAGGCTCACGCCGTGGCCGGGGTCGCTGGCAGCGCTCCCTCGAGGGCTCGTTCGTCGTGGTTGTCGCCGCGGCAATCCTCACGCCGGCGGCAGCGCAAGTTCGGCACATCCCCCGGCGGCTGCTGCGTGCCGTCAAGGCTACGGAGCTGGTGTGTCCGGGGACAGAGCCTCCGCTGGTGACCGACCTCTCGGTGCGGCAGGCGCCGGTGCTCGCCGAGCCGCCGGCTCGTACGCCGTTCCGCGACCCCGTGTTCGGCTCGTGCCTCGTGCGGGTGTCCGACCGCAACCGCGACCTCGCTCCGGGAGACGACTCCGGCGGTTTCAAGAACGAGTACTCGCGGGTGCAGGCGTTCAACGCCGACGGCACGCGGCTGCTACTGCGCGGCACCGCCGCCACCTGGTACCTGTACGACGCGGCGACCCTGCGGCCGCTCGCGCAGCTTGCGATCGATATCGACCCGCGCTGGAGCGCCACCGATCCGGATCTCCTGTACTTCTTTTCCGAGACCCGTTTGATGTCGCTCGCTGCCAGCAACGGCCAGACCGTCGTCGTCCACGACTTCGCTGCTGACCTCGCGGGATTCGACCCGGTTGCCGTGTGGACCCGCTACGAGGGCAGCCCGTCGCGCGACGGGCAGTGGTGGGGCCTCATGGCTCAGGACCAGGACTGGCTGGCCTCCGCCTTCCTCGTCTACGACCTGGCGCAGGACCGCGTCACCGCGTCGCTCGACGTGCGCGGCTGGCCGGTCCCGGCGCGGGAGCTCGACTCGGTGACGATCAGCCCACTGGGGACCTACTTCCTCGCCTACATGGACCGCTACTGCGCACACGGCACCCTCGGCAGCGCCGCCGACCCCTGTGGGCTCATGGTCTACGACCGTTCGTTCCAGAACGGCCGTGGGCTCCTGCGCATCGTCGGCCACTCCGACACCGCTCTCGACGTGCACGGACGCGAGGTACTGGTGTACCAGGATGTCGACACCGACCACATCGCCATGCTCGATCTCGCCTCCGGCGCGGTCACTCAGCTGTGGCCGATCGACTTCTCGCACACTGCGATCGGCTTGCACTTCTCCGGCCGCGCCTTCGACCGTCCTGGCTGGGCCGTGGTCTCGACCCACGACGGCGACGCTGCGTCACACACCTGGATGGACGACCAGGTCTTCCTCGTCGAGCTGCGCTCGGGCGGCCGGGTAGTGCGCCTCGCGCACACGCACTCGCTCGTGGACGAGGCCCAGGAGCACGACTACTGGGCCGAGCCGCAAGCTACCGCCAGCCCCGACCTCGGGCGCATCCTCTTCACCACCAACTGGGGCCGCTCGGGCACCGAACAGGTCGAGACCGTGCTCGTACAGGTGCCGCGTGCAGCCTTCGCGACCGGGTCGGTGCTCGTCGCGGCAGACGGTGATGGCGATGCGGACGCTGCCACGCCGGCGCGGCCATGACCCACCGCCGGCAAGGCCGCCGCCACGCTGCACTTTCGGGGACAGGCTCCCGCTTTTCGCCGACACTTGCGGAAGCATCGTCATCGCGGCCACCACCGGTGCTGCCCGGGCGCTGAATGACTCCAAACCCAGCCCTCACGACGACGAGTCGGAGGAGGGGATACGGAGCACGAGGATGGTCAGGTCGTCAGCCGGAGAGCCTGGGGCGAAGGCTCGGACTTGGCGGACGATCTCCGACACGATCTCCTGGCACGGGCGATGGCTCATTGCGGTGAGGATCGCGCACAGCCTCGCCTCGCCGAACTCCTCTTCCGAAGGGCTGACCGCCTCGGTCACGCCATCCGAGTAGATGGCGAGCAGGTCACCGCAGTGCAGGGTCGTGCTCTCACACCGATAGGTCGCGTACGGGAGCGCGCCCACGACCGGCCCAGTGGAGCGCAGTCGCTCGATCTCGTTCCCTTCGCCTCCTCCACGGACGAGCAGGGCCGGTAGATGCCCGGCGTTGACCCAGCTCAGGTGGCGGCTGGGAGCGTCGACCACGGCGGCGAAAAGCGTTGCGAAGCGGTTCGGTGGTGTGGCCTCGCAGAGCACCAGGTTGAGCCTGGATACCAGCGGGGCGAGCGTCTGCGCCGAGAGCTCACCAGCGGCGCTGCGGAGCACCCCGTGCGTCAGCGCCATGAGAAGGCTGGCCGGAAGCCCCTTCCCGGCGACATCACCGAGCGCCAATGCAGTGCTGTTACCGGCCGCTGGGAAGATGTCGAACAGGTCGCCACCCACCTCCCAGGCCGGCTCGAAGTACATGCCGAGCTCGACGCCGGGTCCCGGCCGCAGATCTTGGGGCAGCATGTCGTGCTGGACCTGCCGGGCCACGGCGACCTGTCGCTCCAGCTCGCGTCCTCGCACGTAGGCGGGGAGTGCGACGAGCACGACGATCAGTGCTCCCAAAAGTGCGACCGACGTGGCAATGGCCACTTCCAGGCTGCGCTGGAGCTCGTGTGTCGTCAAGCTCGGTGGCGTGCTCCGTTCCGTCATCTCCACGCGCGCGTGGTGATACGCACTGAGGCTCTCGATCACCAGGGCCGCGGCCAGAACGATCCCCAGGATGAGAGCCACCCGCACGAATGAGGGCCGTGTACGCATCAGCCGACCTCGACCCTGCCTTGCGACCACCGCCGGCTGGCAGACCGAGCTGGTCGTTCGGACAGAGCTGCGACCAGGACGCAACGAGCCGCACCACGCACAGTAGGATTGTACGCCCGGCCGCCATCACCGACACCGGCGCACGCTACCGGACGCGCGAGGTGGTGAGGTGGACGCAAAGCCGGTGGCGGCGGTTGAGAAAAGGGTCATTCGAGGCCGGGAAGATGTGGTATCGTCCTCGCGCCCCGGCGCCAGCAAGCCCTGGTGCCGGCCGGTCTTTCGTCATGCGACACGAGCAAACGACGCGAGATCAGGAGCATTGCGATGCCTGCCGCGACCTGGCCGGGTGCCCCGGTTGCACGGCCCGCAACTCCGTCGCTCCCGTGGTCCCCTGCTCCGGCCTCGCGGTGGTGGGCGGCGCTTTTGGGCTCTTCGTCCTGCCGGTGCTGCTCGCGGTCGGTGGGGCGTTGCTGGCCCGCGGCAGCGCTGTGGCACAGCTCGCCGGCGGTCTCAGCGGCCTGGTGATGGGCATGGCGCTGGCGTGGCTCGGGCACCGCGCGCTGACTCGAAAGACGAAAGGGGACGATCGATGAGCGCCCAGGCTTTCGGAGCACGCGGCACCGGCAGCTTCCCGCGCGGTATCCATCCGGCTCAGGCGAAACACCACAGTGCTGCCGCAGCTTTGGAGGTGCTGCCGCCGCCGGCGCGCGTGGAGATCCCGCTGCTGCAGCATCTCGGGGCGCCGGCCACAGCTGCGGTCAAGCCCCGCGACCCGGTTGCCTGGGGCACCGTGCTCGGGGTGGCCTCCGGGTTCGTCTCGGCTTCGGTCCACTCGCCGCTCGGCGGCAAGGTGGTCCGGCTCGGTGTGACGACCCTCCCCAACGGCCGCCACGTGCCGACCGTCGCGGTGGCTGCGGAGGGTGAGCAGGTCGCCGGACAGGCGTTGTGGGAGGCGTTGTACGGCGGCCCCTGGCCGACTGCGGGGTTGGACGAGCTCACCCCCGAGGCAATCGGCGCCGTGGTCCGTGAGGCCGGGCTCGTGGGGCAGGGAGGTGCAGCTTTTCCCACCCACGTCAAGCTCACCCCCAACCCCGCCAAGCCGGTGGACACGGTGCTCGTGAATGGCTGCGAGTGCGAGCCGTTCCTCACCGCCGACGACCGGCTCATGCGTGAGGCACCGGCGCCGATCGTCGCCGGGGCGCTGCTGGCGGCGCGTGCGGCCGGCGCTCGACAGGTCGTGATCGGGGTCGAGGACAACAAGCCCGAGGCGGTTGCAGCGTTGCGCGCCGCGGCCGAGGGCACCGGCGTCGTGGTGCAGAGCGTGAGGACCAAGTACCCACAGGGCGGCGAACGCCAGCTCGTGCTCTCGGTGGTGGGACGGATCGTGCCCACCGGCGGCCTACCGCTGGATGTCGGCGTCGTGGTCGTCAATGTCGGCACCGCTGCTGCCATCGCCGCCGCCGTGCTCCGCGGCCGCCCGCTCACGCATCGGGTCGTGGCGGTCACCGGCCCGGGCGTGGTCCGGCCCGCCAACCTGCTCGTGCCGATAGGCGTTTCCTACCGGGAGGTCCTCGACTTCTGCGGCGGGCTGCGCCCCGAGGCGGTACGCGTGCTCTCCGGCGGCCCGATGATGGGGTTGGCGGTGGGCGACCTGGCGACCCCGGTCACCAAGGGCACCTCCGGCATCACCGTGCTCACCGCCCGCGAGGTGCGCAAGGCGGCGGAGACGGCCTGCGTGCGCTGCGGCCGCTGCGGCGAGGCGTGCCCGCTCGGCCTCGTCCCCACCCGCCTCGCCCTGGCCTCGCGCCACCGCGACTGGGCCTTGGCCCGGCGATACCACATCCAGGCGTGCATCGAGTGCGGTTGTTGCGCGTATGTCTGCCCGGCCGCCATTCCCCTCACCCAGCTCATCCGTATGGGCAAGGCGATGCTGCCAAAGGAGTGACGATGGTGGCCCACCCCCCAGATCGAGTCGGTCCTTCCGCCATCGTCCACGTGGCGCCGGGGCCCCACCTGCAGGACGCCGCGTTCACGACCCGCCGGATGATGGCCGACGTGCTCGTCGGTCTCGCTCCGGTGATGGCCGCTGCCGTGGCCGTGTTCGGCTGGTTCGCGGTGATGCAGGTCGGGATCTGCGGGCTTGCCTGCCTGGCGGCCGAGTACCTGTTTCACACGGTGATGCGCCGCAAGCCAGCGACCCTCGGCGACCTTTCTGCCGTCGTGACCGGCGCCATCCTCGGGCTATCGCTGCCGTGGAGCGCGCCGTGGTACGTCGGCGTCATCGGCTCGTTCGCCGCCATCGGCTTCGGCAAAGTGGTCTTCGGTGGTCTCGGCATGAACCTATTCAACCCGGCGATGGTCGGCCGCGCCTTCGTGATGATCAGCTTCTCGGTGGCGCTGGGTGCCGGTGCTTTCGTGCTGCCCGACGCCCCGAGCGTGCTCTCGCAGGCGACCCCGCTCACGGTCGGCAAGATGACCGGCGAGGTCACGCCGCTGTGGCCTCTGTTCGTGGGCAACGTCAACGGCTCGCTCGGGGAGACGTCGGCGATTGCGTGTCTTTTAGGTGGGCTGTGGATCCTCGTTCGGCGGGCCGGGACATGGGATGCGCCTTTGGCGATCGTCGGCACCGTGGCCGTGCTCTCGGCTGGCGCGCAGCTCGCCGGCATCCACCCCAGCCTCACCGTCGGGCACCACCTGCTGGGCGGCTCGCTGCTGTTCGGGGCGCTGTTCATCGCCACCGACCCGGTGACGAGCCCCCTGACCCGCAGCGGGAGGGCGGTCTTCGGCATCCTCATCGGGCTGTTCGTGATGGTCATCCGGCTCTTCTCCGGCTACCCGGAAGGCGTCATGTTCGCGGTTTTGCTGGCCAACGCCATGGTGCCGCTGATCAACCGCTGGACCGTGCCGACGCCGCTCGGTGGGCCGGTGCCGGGGCCGGTGCAGAAGGGAGGCGGAGCGTGACCGAGGCTACCCCTCACGGGGGATTCTGGAGTCAGTCATGGCTCGTCGTCCTGCTCTCGCTCGCCTTCGGTGCGGCGTTGGCAGCGGTCGAGATCACCCTCGCCCCGCGCATCCGCGAGAACAAGCGCAACGCCACCGTGTCGCAGATCCCAGAGCTGGTACCCGGGGCGGTCAGGGAGGCGAGCCGGGAGCGGGTCGTGGGAGGGGCCACGGTGCTCGCTGCTTTCGACGCCTCGGGACAGCAGGTCGGCTGGGTCGTCCCCGCCGCCGGGCAAGGGTTTGCCGACCGCATCGAGCTCCTCATTGGGCTCGATGCCACGGCCAGCACCATCACCGGGATTTACGTCCTCGACCAGAAGGAGACCCCCGGGCTGGGCGATTTCATCACCGTTCGGGAGCGGTTTCGGAAGTACTTCGAAGGCCAGCCCACCGGGGCGCCGCTGAAGGTCGTCAAGCGTGAGGTGACCGCTGGGTCGGGCGAGATCCGGGCACTCACCGGCGCCACGATCTCATCCGAGGCGGTCACCGGCATCGTCAACCAACGGGTGCATGAGCTCGCCTCGGCGCTAGCTGCGGCGGCAGCAGGGAGCGAGTCATGACGAGTCAGGGTCCAACCGCGGCGGAGCGCTTTCTCAACGGGATCATCCCCGAGAACCCTACCCTCCGGCAGTTGCTCGGCATGTGCCCGACGCTGGCAGTCACCAACGGCGTCAAGCCGGCGCTCACCATGGCCGGCGCCACCGCGTTCGTGCTCATCTGCGCCAACGTCATCACCAGCCTCATGCGCAAGGCGATCAAGCCGCACCTACGGATCCTGGTGTTCACCCTCACCATCGCCACCTTCGTGACCATCGCCGACCGCTTCCTCCAGGCCTTCATGCCCGAGATGTCGAAAGTGCTCGGACCGTACGTCCCGCTCATCATCGTCAACTGCATCATCATCTGCCGCTGCGAGGTGTGCGCCGCCAAGCAATCGGTCGGGATCGCCGCCGCCGATGCGGTTGGCGTGTCGCTCGGCTTCACGCTCGGGCTCGGTGCGATCTCCGTGATCCGCGAGATACTGGGCTCCGGCACCCTCCTCGGACTGCGGGTGCTGCCCCAGGCGTGGCCCAACTGGGGGATTCAGGTGCTGCCACCCGGGGCGTTCCTCACGCTCGGCCTCATTCTCGGCTTCGTCAATTGGTACAGCGGGCGCCGCGCGGCGCGGGCATGAGGAGGCAGGTATGGATCACCTCGCCCAGCTCATGCTCATCGCCGTCTCGGCGGCGTTCATCAACAACTTCGTGCTCCACTACTTCGTCGGCATCTGCCCGTTCATCGGCGTGTCGCGCAAGGTCGATATGGCGTTCGGGATGGGGTGCGCGGTCACTTTCGTGATGTCGATCGCCGCCTTGCTGTCGTGGACCTTCACCTACTTCATCGGCCGGCCCGGCGCCCCGCTGACCATGTGGCTGTGGCGGCTCGTGGCGCCCGGCTCGACCGCCGTACTCGACCTGTCGATCCTCAACTACATCATTTACATCTTCGTCATCGCCGCCTCCGTGCAGTTCGTCGAGATGTACTTGCGCAAGTTTTTTCCGCCGCTGTTCAAGGCGTTCGGGATCTTCCTGCCGCTGATCACCACCAACTGCGCGATCCTCTTCGCCTGCCTCGAGATCATGAAGCACGTCGCTGGTGCGGCCGACCCCGGGCTCGTATGGGGGCTCGACAAGTCCTTGACTCTAGCGGCGTTTGGCGGAATCGGCTTCGCTCTCGCCATCACCATCATGGCGGGCATCCGCGAGGAGCTGGAAGCGTGCGATGTGCCGAAGCCGCTGCAGGGCGCCGGGATCACCCTCCTCGTGGCGGGGATCCTGGCGATGGCGTTCATGGGGTTCACCGGCGTCGACCGGGGGCTCGAGACCGTCATTTTCGGAAAGTAGGGGAGAGAGCATGCTCACCACGACCACCGTCCTGGCTGCGGCCGGCGTCATGCTCGGCCTGGCCTTGGCGATGTGCGCCGTGCTCGGCTGGGCGAGCCGAGCGTTCTACGTCGCTGTCGACCCGCGGGTCGAGGCGGCCGGTGCGGCACTGCCTGGCGCCAACTGTGGCGGCTGCGGGTTCGTCGGGTGCAACGAGTACGCCGAGGCCGTGGTCGCCGGTGCCGACGTCTCGCTTTGCCCGGTGGGTGGCTCCTCCGTTGCCGCCGCGCTGGCCGCGATCATGGGGATCGAGATCGGGGAGTCAGCGCCTCGCCGGCCTGTCGTGCACTGCGCCGCCGATCACGCCATGCGCCTGGGACGCCACGAGTACCGCGGTGAGCAAACGTGTGCCGCTGCCAACCTCGTGGCTGGGGTGCAAGGATGCGTGTACGGGTGTCTGGGGCTCGGAGACTGCGTGCGCGCCTGCGCCTACGATGCCATCCACGTCATCGACGGGCTCGCCACGGTGGACTACCTCACCTGCATCGGCTGCTCGGCATGCGCTCGCGTCTGCCCACGCAACATCATCACCATGATCCCGTTCAAGACCGACCGGGTGCTCGTCGTCAAGTGCTCGAACAAGGACTTCGGCAAGGATGTCTCCAACGTCTGCAAGGTCGGGTGCATCGGCTGCCGCTCATGCACGCGGCTGATGGGTGAGGTCTTCAAGTTCGACCAGAACCTTCCGAGCATCGACTACAACGTCTACGACGCCGAGCTCGACGTCAGCAAGGTGATCGAGAAGTGCCCGATGGCCAGCCTCGTCTGGGTCGGCACACCGACTCCCAGGCACCGCGAGCTGACCGAGAACGAGGAGCTACCCGAGCGTGTCGAGGCCGACTTCCGCACCACCGTCGACCAGGCCCAGTGGCGCGGGTAGCGCGCGTCGCCCAGCGCGGCGCTTTTCGGCCGGCACACGGCTGCACCTCACCGTTTGGCGCCGCCTCCTCCCGGTGCTGTCATCTCCGTCAGGAACGGAGGATCAGCTGAGCGAAGCGCCGTGGCGACCGTCCGCTCCTGCCCTCGGGGTTGAAGGCCAGATCGCTGGTTCGGGCGCTCGAGTCGAATGACGACGGGGCCTGGGTAGAATCACCGGGATGCGGAGGTGGCTCGGGATTTCCCTCGTGGTGGCGGTGACGGGAGTCACCGTGGCGGCATTGTGGGTGACGCAGCGCGACCCGCGGCTGGTGGCGGTGACCGCTGCTCCGACGCGCGTGATGGGGACCTCGTGCACGCTCACCGCGGTGGTCCCGTTGCGGCGGCAGGAGGCGGCGCGGCGGGCGATGCACGAGGCGGAGACGGTGCTGCGCAGGACCGAAGCGCACATGAGTACTCACCTCGAGCGCTCCGAGCTGTCGCGGCTCAACGCCGCCGGGGCCGGAGCGATCGTGCACCTGTCGGCGGACACGATGGCGGTGCTCGAGGCGGCGCGGCGCTTGCACGGGGAGACGGAAGGCGCATTCGACGCCACCTGCCGTCCGCTCGTCGAGCTGTGGCGCGATGCCGGCCGGGCTGGCCGGCTACCCGAGCCGCCGGCGCTTCTGCAGGCTCGGGGGCGCTCGCGTTGGGATCTTTTCGAGCTGCGCCAGGACGGAGTCGTCAAACGCACTGCGGGAGCCCGTGTCGACCTGGGCGGGATCGCCAAGGGGTGGGGGATCGACCGTGCGATCGAGGAGCTCGAGCGGGCAGGGGTGCGCGGTGCCCTGGTCGAGGTGGGCGGGGACCTGCGCGTGGTCGGGACACGCCCCGACCGCTCGCCGTGGTCGGTCGACGTGCGCCACCCGTTCGCGGAGGGCGTGGTGGCTACCCTCCGGCTCACCAACGGCGCCGTCGCCACGTCCGGCAACTACGCACGCTTCGTCACCATCGATGGCCGGCGCTACTCGCACATCGTCGACCCGCGCTCGGGGTGGCCCGCTGAGTCGACGCCTTCGGTCACGGTCGTCGCCCCCGATGCCCTGACCGCCGACGCGTGGGCCACGGCCCTGTCGGTGCTCGGGCCGTGGGGGCTCGCCAGGCTCGAGCGGCGCGTGGACATCCATGCCATGCTGGTGACCGGAACACCGGAAAGCTGTGCCGTCCACACCACCGTTGGCTTCGCGAACCTGCTTTCCGCCCCACCGCGCCTCGGCTGCCTGCAAGCACGGTAGGAACCGGTACACCGTGCGATCCGCCCGGCACGCTCGCTGTCGGTCAGACGATCCTGGTCGGGATGCATCGCCGGTTCCAGCGCGCCAGAACCGGCAACCCTTTCTGTAGCTCCGGCCGCTGCTTGCCGATCAGCGGCACGGATGCCACCTTGTCGCCACCGCTCGCGCCCCCCTCTTGGGGGGTGTGGTCCGGGTCGAAGCGGTGCGTCAGCGGTTTTCGAAGATGGTGTCCAGCCGGTGCTCGAGCACGTCCTCGATCGAGAACCCCATGAGCTGGAGGTAGTGCTCGGCCGACTCGATGAGGGCGGACTGGGGCACGAGACCCACCATCTCGACTCGGCCAACGCCTGTCCCGAAGCGCCGCAGCTCGGTGCGAATCGCCTCCAGGACGCGGTACAGCGGGGTCGAGCGGTAGTTGCCGATGGTGATCGAAAGCAAAGCCGTGTTGCGGGTGCGGTCGAGTCCCGGGTAGAAGTGAACACCGGGCAGCCCGCTGGCCGAGCTCGAGAGCGTCTCGGCGACCCATGCCGCAGCTTCCTCGTCGGCCGACGTGAGATAGGCCTTGAGGTTCACCATCGGCAGCCGGGCGCCGATGATCGTCGCCCCCTTGTCGGGAGGGAAGATGTCCGGTCCGAAGTCCGGTTTCCAGCTCGGGTCGGTCATCTTGTCGGCGAATCCCTCGTACTCACCAGCGCGGATCATCTCGATGTCGCGCCGCATCGGGTGCCGTGCCGCCTCGGCGAAGAGGTAGACCGGGACAGCGAACCGGCGAGCGACCTGCTCTGCGAACTCGGTCGACCAGGCGATCGCCGTCGGCAGCGCGGTGTCACGGAGCGCCACGAACGGGAACACGTCGACGGCGCCGATCCGGGGGTACTCACCCTGATGCTGGCGCATATCCACCCACTCGAGCGCTTCCTGGTAGATGAGGAACCCTCCCTCGAAGATCGCCTCCTTGTCCCCCATGAACGAGAAGATCGTCCGGTTGCGAACCTGGTCCATGGAAACGTCGAGAAGCACGAGCGACGGCACGGCCTCGAGCTTCTCCTGCAGTCTCTGGATCAGCTTTTCATTCCGGCCTTCGCAGACGTTGGGTACGACGGAAATGGTGTGCTGCATGGCTCGCTCCTAGAACAGGCCGAGAAAGATCCCGGCCGCGATCGCGGATCCGATGACACCCGCGACGTTGGGTCCCATTGCGTGTTGGAGTAAGAAGTTGCCTGGGTCCTCGGCCTGCCCGATCATGTGTGCGACGCGTGCCGAGTCGGGGACTGCGGAGACACCGGCGGCGCCGATGAGCGGGTTGACCTTCTCCTTGGCGAAGACGTTCATGAGCTTGGCGAACAGCACACCGCCCGCGGTCGCGCTGGCGAACGCCAAACACCCGAGCACGAAGATGAGCACTGACCGGGTGTTGAGGAACGCTTGCGCCGAGGTGGAGGCCCCCACCGCCATCCCGAGCAGGATGGTGCAGGTATCGAGCAGCGCGTTCCCGGCGGTCTTGGCCAGGCGTGTGGTCACCCCTGACTCCTTGAGCAGGTTGCCGAAAAACAGCATGCCCAGCAGCGGCAAGCCCCCGGGTGCTACGAGGCAGGTCACGAGCAAGCCGAAGATCGGGAACGCCACCTTCTCGAGGCGCGAGACCTTGCGGCCGGGCTTCATGCGGATCAGGCGTTCCTCGCGGGTGGTGAGGAGCTTCATGATCGGCGGCTGGATGATCGGCACCATGGCCATGTACGAGTAGGCAGCGATGGCGATCGGGCCGATGAGCGCCGGCGCCAGGCGGCTGGCCGTGAAGATCGCGGTGGGGCCGTCGGCGCCGCCGATGATGCCGATGGAGGCAGCGCTCTGGGGTGAGAACCCGAGCCACAGCGCGCCGATGAACGTGGTGAAGATGCCGATCTGGGCTGCGGCGCCGAGCAGCAGGCTCTTGGGGTTGGAGAGCAGCGCCGAGAAGTCGGTCAAGGCGCCGATGCCGAGAAAAATGAGCGGCGGAAACAGCCCCGATCGGACGCCGAAGTAGATGATCCCGAGCACCGAGTTGCCGGTGGTGTTGAAGGCGTACTCGTGCGTCTGGGGGTCGATCATGTACAGCGACACGCTGTTGAAGATCGACAGCGGCAGCGGGATGTTGCCGATGAGGATGCCGAAGCCGATCGGGACCAGCAACAGCGGCTCCTGGTTCTTGGCGATCCCGAGATAGAGAAAGATGAACGCGACGAGCACCATCACCAGGTTGGGGATGGTCAGGTTGGCGAACCCCGAGCTCTGTACGACCTGATCGAGGTAGCCAGAGAACCTGCCCGAGGCAACATCCGAAGCGAAGAACCCGCGCTCGAACTGGGCCACGTACCCGAGGCTCTCGGTCTCACCGACAGCGACGACGGCGAAGATGCCCGCCACGCGGCCATGCTGGTCGTAGAGCTGGCCTTTGGCCGCGCGCTTGAGGATGCTGGCGTCGAGGTCACGCCTGCCCTTGTCGATACGGAAGTAGGCGTGCGAGTCTTCCGGTGTGAAGGTGATGAAGTACAGGCCGAGCTCGGGGAGCGCTAGATGGTCGGCGTCGGAGAGCGTGCGACCGTCGACGATCGACTCGACCTTGACGATGGCTTCGAAATCGTCGGCGTGCACGGTCACGAAAGTGCCGACTGCCCCGCCCGAGGCGTCCAGGATCGCCCCGCGCGAGGCCGCGGCTCCGAGATAGTCGTTCACCAGGCCGTGCGTGGTGCCGCGGGCGATGTGCAAAAAGACAACCGCCGGGTCGAACGAGGCGCCCAATATCGGTGGTGGAGCCGCCGACGCTCGGGGAGCGGCAGCGACTGTTGCAAGGGCGGCGACGAAGGCTACAGACGCCAGGCGAGACGGTGTGCGACTCGACATCACGGCCTCACAGTGTCGTCATCTTCGGCCGGGAAACGTCGACGAGCAGATCCCCCTCACCCACGGAATCCCCCTCGCGCACGTAGATCCTCGCGACGATGCCGGCGTAGGCCGCGGTAATGGCGTTCTCCATCTTCATGGCCTCCATCACGAGCAGGGTCTGGCCGGCCTGCACGGTCTCACCCTCCTTGGCCTTGACGGCGACGATGAGCCCCGGCATCGGCGCCGTGATCCCACCCCCGCCGGCCGCAGGTGCGGCTGGGCGAGCGACGGCGGAGGGCACGACCACGACGGGCGGGGCCGAAGGCGGCGGTGCGGGTGCGACGCGCGCCACCTCCCCACTCACGCGGCGCCGGCCGATCTGGACCAGGTCGACGCCGTACTCCTTGCCGTCGACCACCACCACGGCCCTTTCCGGCGTGAGCTCTTTCACCTCCGCCCGGTACTCGTGTCCGTCGATGCGCAGTACGTGCTCCCGCATGGGTTTTCTCCAGCTCTCCGCTAAGCGCCGGTGCGAGGCCGGCGAATGGTCAGACGCGACGTTGGGCGACCCTGGTAAAGGCGCTGCTCCATCTCGAGCACCGTGGCAATAACCGCGAGGATCGCCGGGCTCGGAGGCTCCGCTGGTGGGGCTGTGGGTGCCGGTACCGGTGTCGGCGCCGGCGAGGCGATCGGCTCGCCGACCGGGGTTTGGTCCGCCCAGGGAAAGCGCCGGGCGGCGCGGTGCGACAGGTGGATGAAGGCGACGCACAGCAGCAGCCCGAAGAACACGACGGACATGCCGAGCGCGGTGACGGTGAGGGCTTCGATGGTCGACACGGGCGCCTCTCAAAGCGGGATGTTGGTGTGCTTGCGTGAGGGGTTCGCGTCGCGCTTATCAGCGAGCATCTCGAGCGCCTTGATGATGCGGAACCGGGTGGTGGCCGGCTCGATGACGTCATCGATATAGCCCTTGCGTGCGGCGACGTACGGTGTCGCGAACAGCGAGGCATAGCGCTCCTTGAGCTCAGCGGCCTTGGCAGCCACGTCCTGGGCGGCTTCCAGCTCCTTCTTGTAGATGATTTCGACGGCGCCGTCCGGCCCCATGACCGCGATCTCGGCGGTCGGCCAGGCGTAGTTGGCGTCACCCCGCAGGTGCTTGGAGCTCATGACGCAGTAGGCGCCGCCGTAGGCCTTGCGTAGGATCACGGTGACCTTGGGGACGGTCGCCTCGGCGAAGGCGAAGAGAAGCTTGGCGCCGTTGCGGATGATCCCGCCGTACTCTTGCGTGGTGCCCGGCATGAACCCCGGAACGTCCTCGAAGGTGACCAGAGGCACGTTGAACGCGTCGCAGCAGCGCACGAAGCGGGCGCCTTTGATCGACGCGGCATTGTCGAGGACGCCGGCCAGGACCTTGGGTTGGTTGGCGACGATCCCCACCGAGCGGCCGTTGAGGCGAGCGAACCCGACCACGAGGTTGGGCGCGAACGTCTCGTGCACCTCGAGGAAATCGCCGTTGTCGACGACGGCCCGGATGACCTCCTTGACGTCGTACGGCTGATTCGGGTTGTCGGGAAGAACGGCGTTGAGCTCCGGAGTGGGGCGGTCGATCGGGTCGTCGCACGGAAGCAGGGGAGTCGTCTGCTGGCAGTTCTGGGGAAGGAACGAGAGGAGCCGACGCACGAGCGCGAGCGCCTCGTCCTCACTCGGCAAGGCGAAATGGACGACGCCACTGCGGCTGGCGTGCACGTCGGCGCCCCCGAGCTGCTCGGTCGTGACCTCCTCCCGCGTGACCTGCTTCACGACCTTCGGGCCGGTAAGGAACATGTAGCTGGTGCCGCGAGTCATGGCGACGAAGTCGGTGATTGCCGGGCTGTAGACCGCTCCTCCGGCGCAGGGGCCGAGAACCAGGCTGATCTGCGGTATGACACCGGAGTACAGGACGTTGCGGAGGAAAATATCCGAGTACCCGGCGAGGGCGTCGACACCCTCTTGGATGCGCGCACCTCCGGAGTCGTTGAGGCCGATCACCGGTGCCCCGACCTTGGCGGCCAGATCCATGATCTTGCAGATCTTCTCGGCAAACGCCTTGGACAAGCTGCCGCCGAAGATGGTGAAGTCCTGGCTGAAAACGAACACCAGCCGGCCATTGATGGTGCCGTGGCCGGTGATGACGCCGTCGGTGAGCGGCCGGTCCTTCTCCATTCCGAAGTCCGTGCAGCGGTGCGTCACGAAGGCGTCGAACTCCTCGAAGCTGCCGTCATCGAGCAGCTTGTCGATGCGCTCCCGAGCGGTGTACTTACCTTGAGCATGCTGCTTGGCGATGCGCTGCTCTCCTCCGGCCCGCAGCGCTTGGTCGCGGAGATGTGAGAGGTCGAGGATTTTGCGCTCAATGCTCACCGGCGACTCCGATCATCACAGCGGTTCGGTGCTGCTTTCGAGTGGCGTGCCGGAACCCCCGTAGGGGCCGCAACGGCCTGCTCGAGCACGTGGACGGATGCTACCACGAGTGCGCCCGTGATCCTCGAGCGGGTGGACACGAGCGACCTCCCCGGCTCGTGCTACGTTTGCTGGTCGGTGCGGGCCGCACAGGCGACGCGACGGGGAGGACTCGCATGCAGGTACGACGGACCGTGTCGTTGACGACGTTGTTGGTGTTCGCGGTTCTCGCCGTGTCGGGGACGGTTCTGTTCGTCATGCCGCAGGGGCGGGTGGCGAAGTGGGCGGGATGGTCGTTGGCCGGGCTGAGCAAGGACGACTGGGGTGCGCTGCACATCGCAACCGCCCTGCTGTTCCTGGTCGTCGGTGTCTGGCACACGGTCCTGAACTGGAAGCCCATCGTCACGTACCTGCGCGACCGGACCCAGCGGCTGCGCGTTCTCACCCCCGACTTCCTGGTGGCGCTAGCGATCGTCGTCGTGGTCAGCGCTGCCGCGCTGCTCCAGGTAGCACCGGTGTCGTGGGTGCTGGACCTCAACGCGTCGCTCAAGGACTCAGCGGCCCGCACGTGGGGCGAGCCGCCCTACGGTCACGCCGAGCTCTCCTCGCTCGCCACACTCGGCGCCCAGGTGGGTCTCGACGTCAACCACGCCCTGGCGCTGCTGCGCCAGAACGGGATGCGAGTGGCCGGGCCCGAGCAGACGTTGGCTGCCATTGCCCACGCCAACCGAGTCACGCCGCAGAAGGTCTACGAGACGATCCAGCCGGCCCGTGTTCCGCGTTCCGGCGCTGGCAGCGGTGGAGCAGTCCCGTCGGGGCTCGGCAAGCGTCAGGTCGATGACCTGTGCGAGGAGCTGGGGATCCCGGTCCAGCAAGCAGTGGCGGTGCTGGCCGCGCTCGGCTGCGGGGACGTGCGCCCGGACGCGACTTTGCGCTCGCTCGCGGAGGCTGTGGGCCGGCGACCGGTCGAGCTCTTCGAGCTGCTGCGCGTGGTAGCCGGCAAATCGGAGATCGTCGCCGTCCACGCGGTTGCGCCGCCGGTCGCATCCCAGTAGGAGGCGCACCCGAAAGGAATATCTGAGGTAGCATTCCAGGCTTGTGAGGGTGTGGTGCTGGGGAGCTGTCGACGCTGGGCAACGCGGCTGAGCACGGTGGTGCTCGTGCTCGTGGTCGGTGCGCCGAGCCCGTGCGCGGTCGTCTGGTGCTACGGCGAAGATGGGCACGTACGCCTGGAAGCCGTCGGGGTAGGGTGCTGCGGTGAGGCGACGACAGCCACCAGCGGCGAGGTACCGCTCCCGCTCGGCGAGCACGCGATCGAGGCAGACGGAGCGTTCGGCAGCAGCTGTGGCTCGTGCGTCCACGTGCCGCTACGCCTGGACTCCGATGAGGCTCCGACCGTCCGAGTCCCGGTTGTAGCTTCGCCGGTGGCCGGCCTCATCAGCGACGGGCTGGCGCCTCTCGCCGTTCCCGTAGGCGGCGCGGTGTGCGCACCTGTCCACCGCTCCCCACCGGCGCGCACCGTTCTCCGACTCTGATACCTCCTCCGGCTGGCGCTCGACCGCTGGTTCGTAGGGAGGAGGAGCTATGCACAGGACACCTTCGCGGGCAGCCGTGGTGCTGCCGCTGGCGATGCTCGCCGGTATCACCGCCGCAGCTCAGCCGGGTGAGCGGCCGCCGGGCTTGACCCTGGCCGAGGCGCGGGCCCGGGCGTACGCGCACAGCCCGAGCCTGGCCGCCGCAGCGGCGGAGCTGGAGGTCGCTCGGGCCGAGATCCGGCAAGCGGAGCTGTGGCCGAACCCGGAGCTCGCGGGCGAGGTCGAAGATCTCGATCGGTCGTTCTCGCGCCGCGCGGAGAGCGAGACGAGGATGGAGCTGCAGCAGCAGTTGCCGATCGCCGTGCGCGGTACGCGGGTGGCGGTGGCCCGCCTGCAGCGTGACGAGGCAGGGGTGCGCCTCGAGCTGGCACGGCGCGACCTCGCGGCCGAGGTCGCTCGTCGCTTCTGGGCGGCGCTGGCCGCTGGCGAGCGCTTGCGCCTGGCCGAGGCGAACCTCGAGAATGCCGGCGAAGTCGCGGCCACCGTGCGGGCGCTCGTCGAGGGTGGGGAGCGCTCGCCTCTCGAGCAGGCACAGGCGGAGGCCGAGAGGACGCTCGCGGTGTCGGCCGTGCACGCCGCCCGTCGCGATGTCCTGACAGCCTGCAGTGCTCTCGCCGAGGTCATGGGGGAGACGGCGCTCGACCCCTGCACGCTGGCCGGCGAGCTGCCGCTCACACAAGAGGTGCCTTCCTTCGAGGCGCTTTCCGCCCGGCTCGGCAACACCCCCGAGGAGCGCCTGAGCGTGGCCGAGCAGAAGCGGCTCGACGCCGAGATGACGCTGGCCAGCCGCGGGAAATGGCCCGAGCCCGTCCTCCGCCTCGGCATCATCCGCCGCGGAAGCGAAAGCACCACCGGCTACGTGGCCGGAATGGCGATCCAGCTACCGCTGTGGGACCGCGGGCAGGGCGAGCTGGCCGCGGCCCGAGCGCGACGGGAGATCGGACGGCAGCAGGGACAGGCGCGGGCGCTGGCGATGAGCGCGAGCCTGCGGGTAGCACAGGCGACGTTGTGGGAGAGCGCGGAGGAGGTGCGCCTGCTGACGCGCGAGTCGTTGCCGCGGGCTGCGGAGGTGTTCGCTGGTGTCAACGAGGGCTACACGCGCGGCAAGCTCGGGCTGCTCGAGGTCCTCGAGGCCCGGCGGATGCTGGCGGCAGCGCAGGAGAGAGCCGTGGAGGCGAGGTTACGCCTGGCCCTGGCTCGGGTCGAGGTGGAACGGCTGGTCGGTGGCGACACAGCGGAAGGAGAACGGCAATGAAGGCGAACGTCGTGGTCGCACTGCTGGCTGGTGCATTGGCCGCGGCCGCGGGATGCGGGCGGCCGTCGTCGGTCCCCGAGCCCGTGCACGAGGCAGAGGCGCTCGAGCGCTCCGATCTCGACCGCTCGCTCGACGACCTCCTGGCCGCTCGGTGCGAGCACGGTATCCCTGCCCACACCTGCGGCGAATGCCGGTACGAGGTCGGCTTCGTCTCGGTGCCTGCGGAGCTGATCGGCCCTGGCAAGGGGATCGAGACGGCGACAGCCGCCCTCCAGCCGGCCGTTGAGGCGCGCGAGGCTCCCGGCGTGGTGGCGCTCAACGAGGAGCGGGCCGTGTGGCTGTCTCCACGCGCCGCTGGGGTGGTGCGCACCATCCGCGTCGACCTCGGAACGCACGTGGCTCCGGGAGCCGTGCTCTACGAGGTCGACTGCGTGGAACTCTCCGAGGCCCGGGCAGCTTTCGGGCGGGCGACCGCGGAGCTCGAGCTGGCCCGCGCGACGCACGCCCGCGAGTCCGACCTGTTCGCCCGCAAGATCTGCCCCGAGAAGGATCTGCTCGAAGCCCGAGCAGCGCTCGGACGGGCCGTTGCCGAGGAGCGCGCGGCGCGGGAGCAACTGTTGCGCTTCGGGCTCGGCGAGGAGGGCCTGGTTGCCGTACCCTCGCCCGGGGATAGCGGTCTGCTCGCGGTGCGCGCGCCGTTCGCCGGCACGGTGCTCGAACGCAGCCTGTCGCTCGGGGCGCTGGTCTCGCCTGGCGACCGCACGCTGCTGCTGGCCGACACCAGCCGGTTATGGGTGCAGACGGCGCTGTACGAACGCGAGGTCGCAGCGGTGCTGGGGCAGCCGGCAACGCAGGCGGTGCGCGCCGAGGTCGTGGTCCCCTCGTACCAGGGGCGGGTGTTCAGGGGAACGGTGGAGCGCGTCGGCGGCACCCTCGACGAGGCGACACGCACGGCCCGTGCTCGCGTCGTCGTCGACAACCCCGGCAACCTGCTGCGGGCGGGGATGACGGCACGCGTTCGCTTGCTGTTCCCGAGTCCCGCCCGCGCCCTCGCGGTGCCCGCCGATGCCGTGCTCGAGGACGAAGGCCGGCGCTTCGTTTTCGTCCGCTACGACGCGACCGACTTCGTGCGCCGGCCGGTGACGGTCGGCCGGGCGTGGACGGACTGGGTCGAGATCGTCGACGGCGTGGAGTCGGGACAGGAGGTGGCGACCCACGGCGCCTTCCTCCTCAAGTCGGACGTCCTGCGCTCCAAGATGGGCGCCGGGTGCGCGGACTAGGAGGCGGTGATGGAACGCTTCTTCGACGCCTTGCTCCGCCGGCAGTGGGTGAGCTGGGTCACCGGCGCCTTCCTCGTCCTCGGTGGGCTGTGGGCGTGGTTCCGGCTGCCGATCGACGCCTTCCCCGACGTCACCAACATCCAGGTCATGGTCCTCAGTCGCGCCGATGGGCTCGCCGCCGAGGACATCGAGCAGCGGGTGACGTACCCGATCGAGCAACGACTGGGCGGCCTGCCCCGGGTCGAGCAGATACGCTCGCTGTCGCGCGCGGGTCTCTCGCAGGTGGTGGTGGTGTTCGAGGACGGGGTGGACCCCTACTTCGCGCGCCAGCTCGTGATCGAGCGGCTCGCGGGGGCGCGCGAGGCGCTGCCACCGGGGGTCGAGGCGGAGCTGGCACCGCTGTCGACCGGCCTCGGCGAGATCTTCCAGTACACGCTCGAAGGCGACCTGCCGCTGGATGAGAAGCGCGCCGTTCAGGACTGGCTGGTGGCACCGCAGCTCCGTACCGTGCCGGGCGTGACCGAGGTCAACAGCTTCGGCGGGTTCGTCCGGCAGGTGCAGGTGCTGGTTCATCCCGAGCGCCTGCTGGCGTACGGGCTCTCCCTGCGTGAGGTGGCGGAGGCGCTCGAACGCGGCAACTCGTCGGCCGGCGGCGGCTACATCCTCAAGGGCTGGGAGCAGATGGTGATCCGCGGCGACGGCCGGTTCCGCTCGCCGGACGACGTCGAGAAGGTGGTCCTCAAGGTCTCCGCCGGCACCCCCGTGCTGGTGCGTGACGTGGCTGACGTCGTCATCGGCGGCGAGACCCGCCAGGGCGCCGTGACCCGCGATGGGCGAGGGGAGACCGTGGCCGGTATGGTGATCATGCTGCGCGGCTCGAGCTCAAGGACCGTGGTCGAGGCGGTCAAGACCAGGGCTGCGCAAGTACAGAAGATGCTCCCGGCGGGGCTACGGCTGGACGTCTTCTACGACCGTACCGACCTGATACGGGCCTGCATCCGGACCGTCATGGAGGCACTCCTTTGGGGCGCCGTGCTCGTCGTCGTGGTGCTGTTCGTCTTCGTGGCCGAGCTGCGCACCTCGCTCATCGTCGTGCTCTCACTGCCGCTCACGTTTCTGGCCAGCTTCATCGTCATGGGCGCCGCGGGTCTGTCGTCCAACCTCATGAGCCTCGGGGGCCTCGCGTTTTCGGTCGGGATGGTGGTCGATGCCTCGATCGTCGTGGTCGAGAATGCCCGCCGGCACCTGGCGCGCCGTCTCGACGCGCCGCGCCGCCAGGTCGTCGCCGAGGCCCTGGCCGAGGTGGCTCGACCGGTCACGTTCTCGATTCTCGTCATCGCCCTCGTGCTGGTGCCGCTGCTGACGCTGCAGGGGATCGAGGGGAAGATGTTCCGGCCGCTGGCCCTCACCCTCATGATCGCCCTGTTGGCCTCGATCCTCGTGGCGCTGCTCGTGGTGCCAGCGCTGTGCGGCCGCATCCTTGCCCAGCGGCAGGAACGCGAGCTCGGCTTCGTGCGGGCGTTCCACGCTGCGTACCTGCGGCTGCTGCGCGGAGCGATGGCGCGGCCGCGCCTCACCGTGGCGTTGGCTTTGGCGTTTTTGGCTGCCTCGCTCGCCGTGGTGCCGCGGCTCGGCACCGAGTTCATCCCCAACCTCGACGAGGGGGCGATCGCCATCAACGTGGTGCGTCTCCCCAACGCCTCGCTCGAAGGCTCGGTCGAGGTTTCGCGCCTGATCGAGGAGCGCGTGCGCCGCTTCAGCGAGGTTTCGACCGTGGTGAGCAAGACCGGCCGGGCCGAGATCTCCGAGGACCCAATGGGTCCGGAGCAGACCGACGTCATGATCATGCTCAAGCCGCGCTCCCAGTGGTCGAGCGGGCGTCGCAAGGAGGAGCTGGTGGCGGCGCTCGAGCGCGAGCTCGGGGCGATCCCGGGGCTGCGGCTGGCGTTCTCGCAGCCGATCGCGCTGCGCGTCAACGAGCTCGTCTCGGGGGTCAAGAGCGACCTCGCCGTGAAGATCTTCGGGCCCGACCTCGCGGTGCTCAAGCGGCTCGCCGACCAGGCCGCCGAGCGCATGCGCGGTGTCGAGGGAGCGGTCGACCTCAAGGTCGAGCAGGTCGCCGGTCTCGCCGGGATCGTGGTCACGCCGGACCGCGAGCCGATGGCGCGCTGGGGGCTCAATGCGGCTGACGTCAACGATATGCTGGAGCTCGGCGTGGCCGGTCGGGCGGTGACGACGATGGTGGAGGGGCAGCGGCGTACGGCCGTGCTCGCCCGGCTGTCGGAAGAGGCCAGAGACAACCTCGCGGTGCTCGGCGGGCTGCTCATCTCGACGCCTGGCGGCCAACGGGTACCGCTCGCCCAAGTGGCCGCAATCTCGGTCGACGAGGGACCGTCGCAGATCAGCCGGGAGCAGGGGATGCGGCGCGTCGTGGTCGAGGTCAACGTACGTGGCCGCGACCTCGGCCGCTTCGTGAGCGAGGTGCAGCAGCGCCTCGGCCCGCTCGCGCAGGAGCTGCCTCAGGGCTACTGGATCGAGTACGGCGGCCAGTTCGAGAACCAGCAGCGGGCGATGCGGCAGCTCGCGATCGTCGTGCCCGTCGTGCTGACGCTCGTCGTGCTGCTGCTGGTGAGCGTGCTCGGTACCTGGCGCAACGCGGTGCTGGTCGTCCTCAACCTCCCGTTCGCGTTGGTCGGCGGCGTCCTCGCCGCGGCGGCGTTCGGCATGCACCTGTCGGTGTCGGCGGCGGTGGCGTTCATCGTCCTGCTCGGCGTCGCGGTGCAGAACGGCGTGGTGCTGGTGGCGTTTTTCCGTCAGCTCCGGGAGCGTGGTCGCGACGTCGCCACGGCCGTCGTCGAAGGCTGCGATGCGCGCTTCCGCCCGCTGCTGATGACCGCGCTGACGAGCTTCATCGGCCACCTGCCGATGCTTTTCGC
The DNA here is from genome assembly GCA_012516825.1 of Lentimicrobium sp. Taxonomy (GTDB): domain Bacteria; phylum Bacteroidota; class Bacteroidia; order Bacteroidales; family 4484-276; genus RZYY01. The sequence continues at coordinate 24,605 of JAAYWF010000283.1, forward strand.
CACCGGCTCCGGGGCCGACATCCAGAAACCGCTCGCTGTCGTCGTCATGGGTGGGATCGTCACCTCGACCCTGCTCACGCTCATCGTTCTGCCGGTCCTCTGGGGCCGGCTCGAACGCCGGGTGCCGAGCGCCGAGCACGCCCGCACGGTGTAGAAACTCCCTGCCCGGCGCGGCTCCTTTCAGCCCCTCACCCGTCCCTCGGGCCGATCGACCTCCGCGCTTGCCCCCGCAGGCCGATCCACTTCCGCGCTTGCTCCCTCACCCCCGCAGGCCGATACGCTTCCGCGCTTGCTCCCTCGCCCCCGCAGGCCGATTCATTTCCGCGCTTGCTCCCTCGCCCCCGCAGGCC
>JAAYWF010000232.1 GCA_012516825.1 Lentimicrobium sp.
AAAGAAATATCCATATCCGGCCGCCATGATGTTTGCGTGATACCTCGTGTTGTTCCAGTGGTTGAGGCGATGGCTGCATTGGTAATAGCCGATCATTTTTTACGAAACATACATGTACATCATTTCGTTAATAAAATACATCCAAAAATATAATCCACTTACCATGAAAAAATTTTTCAAAATATCAGGAATAATCGTTGCGCTAATTCTGTTGTTAATGATTATTGTTCCGTACATTTTTAAAGACAAGATTGTAGCTGTTGTTAAAAATGAAATCAATAAAAATATTAATGCGAATGTGGATTTCAACAGGGTAGGTCTATCACTATTTCGTAACTTTCCTGATATCAGCGTCAGACTTACAGAATTATCGGTAATCAATAATGAACCTTTTGAAGGCGATACATTGGCTTATATCCCTACGCTACACGCAACTATTGATATTATGAGTGTTTTAAGAGGTGATGACATCCAGATAAAAAAAGTAAACCTGAACAATTCGTTTATTAATCTTTTAGTAAAAAGCGATGGAAGAGCCAATTGGGAAATAATGAAAGAGACTGATGAAACTGATATCGAAGCAACACCAGAAGAAGAGTCTTCGTCGCTACTTATAAAACTCAAAAAATTTACCATTACCAATTCAAAATTTGTTTATGACGACAAAAGCCTGGCATTTTATCTGTTACTTGAAAATGTTAACCATGAACTGTCGGGCGATTTGACTTTGGATAATACTACTCTTCAAACTCACACCACCGCCGAAAAACTCACTGCCTCCTACGAAGGAATAAGAGTACTGCAAGAGGTAGATGCTGAGTTAGATTCGCCATTGGATATAGATTTTAACAAATTCCTCTTCACCTTTAACAATAGCGAACTTAGGTTAAATCAGTTTTTTCTTTTGTTTGAAGGTACGTTTGAAATGCCGGATAACGGAGATTATGTAATGGATTTTACCTATTCGTCAAAACGCACTGATTTCAAGGATTTTCTTTCGCTAATTCCGGTAATGTATGCAACCGATCTGAAGAATATATCAACAGCCGGAAATGCCATAATCAATGGTAATCTTAGAGGGATTTATAATGATGATAGTTATCCTGGGTTTGAATTTAATGCTTTAATTAATAATGCTCGCTTTCATTATCCCGACCTTCCAAAATCGGTTGATGAAATAAATATTAATGCAAGTATCAAATATCCTGGCGGTATTGATTTCGATAAAATTGAGGTGGATGTTCCTAATTTGAGCCTGTTTTTGGGAGGTAATAAGTTATCAATGGAGTTATTTGTTCGTAATCCGGTAAGCGACCTGGCATTGAAAGGAAAAATTGATGGTATGATCAACCTTTCGGAAATAGGAGATTTTTATCCACTACCTAACGGAGAAAACCCTCAGGGCAAGATCACTGCGAATATCAGCCTTGATGGTAAAATGTCAACAATTGAAAAGAGACAATATGAAGCTTTTAATTTCGACGGGTCTTTATTATTGGATTCATTTATCATGCGCTCAGCTTCAATTGATAAAACAATAGAGATCGCCAAGGCTCAGCTAAGTTTTTCGCCACGTTTTGTTAATCTCTCGCATCTTGATTTAAAGGTTGATAATAACGACCTGTCAGCTAATGGAAAATTAGAGAATTTTATCCCTTACCTTTTATCCGATGGTGTGTTGAAAGGCAATTTGCAACTTAATAGTAATAATTTCAACATCACCGATTTACTACCGAAAACAGAAAATAGTGATTTACCTGACGACACTGTGGCAATAAGTCCTGTGAAAATACCGGACAATATCGAATTTTCCGTGCAAGCCCTGTTTAAAAAGCTGATCTTTGATAATATTGAATTAACAAATACTACCGGTGAGATGCTTATTGTTGATCAGGAATTGATCCTCAAGCGTTTAAATATGGAGGTGTTAGGCGGCACAATGTTTTTAAACGGAAAGTATGATACACGAGATTCAACACAGGCTAAAGCTGAACTCGCTCTTAACTTAAACCAAATTGATATTCAAAAATCCTATTCAACTTTCGGAACGATCAACAAGTTTGCACCGATAGCACAAAAGACAGATGGGAAATTTAATACTTCATTAAACATCAAAACATTACTTGATAATCAAATGATGCCTGTTTACTCTTCGATGAATGGAGGTGGTAATCTGAAAACAACAAATATCATTATTGAGAATTTTAGCATAGCTAATAAAATTGCTGATTTGCTCAAAATGCCTGATCTTAAACGGCTTTTAATGGGTCCAGTGAATCTCTCTTACGAATTTGTTAATGGTAAAGTGCATTTAAAACCTTTTGAATTGAGTTATCAGGATATAAATGCCAATACACTCGGCTGGATTTCATTTGATCAAACTATTGATTTTGAAATGGCTATCACTATTCCACGCACAAAATTTGGCGGGGCGGCCAATTCGGTATTAGAAAATTTGGTGAATGAAGCCAATAAATTAGGAACAAGTTTCAAACTTGGAGAAAAGGTTAATATTACTGCTAAAATTACCGGAACAACATCCGATCCGGTTGTAAAAATTATGCCTGGCAATGGATCAGGAAAATCAATGCTCGACGATATGAAAAAGCGCGCTCAGGAGGAACTCGACAAACAAAAGCAGAAGTTAGAAGATGAGGCACGCAAAGAGTTAGAAAAACGAAAGGCTGAAGCAAAAGCACAATCGGATAAAATATTGGCAGACGCCGATAAACAAGCAGCCCAAATAATTAACGAAGCCCAAAAGCAGGCAGATGCGATTAATAGGGCTGCACAAGAGGCAGCAGACAAATTGAAGGCGGAAGCACAGAAA
>JAAYWF010000233.1 GCA_012516825.1 Lentimicrobium sp.
AAAGGAACGGCTTCGCTCAATGTTTCGAGGATAATAAGTATTGTTGGCACACGCAAAGCTACTGATTATGGTAAAATGATTTGCGAAAAGCTGGTTAAGGATTTGGCTGAATACAATGTGTTGGTTATAAGCGGCTTAGCATATGGTATTGATACTTGTGCTCATCGTAGCGCTCTGGATAATCATTTAAATACAATAGCAGTGTTAGGCCATGGTCTTGATAGGATTTACCCTCATTTAAACCGAAATCTGGCCACTAAAATAATTGATCATGGCGGATTATTATCTGAGTTCATGAGCGGTACATTACCTGATCGTGAGAACTTTCCTCAGCGCAATCGAATCATCGCAGGAATGGCTGATGCAACGGTGGTTATTGAAGCTGCAAAATCTGGCGGAGCATTAATAACTGCCGATATGGCCAATTCATACAACCGAGAGGTATTCACAATTCCAGGTAGGATCGGTGATACATGGTCAGAAGGGTGTAACCTGCTCATCAGGGATAATAAAGCCGCTTTAATACAGAGTGCTACTGATATTGCAAAGATGATGGGATGGGAAAAGAAAAAACAAAATGTTAAACAACATCTATTGTTTGTTAACCTAACCCCCGATGAAAAAAAAATAATTAGTCTTATGCGTGGAAATGGGGAAATGGGAATTGATGAAATTACTTTACAAAGCAGATTAAATATGAGCAAAGTAGCTGCTGCATTGCTCAACCTTGAGTTTAATGGAATTGTAAAAGCTCTGCCGGGAAAAATCTATAAATTTATTGGATAAACAAACACAGAGACACTACTCATCTTCACCCAAAATCAGAGGGTCAACTTTTATTCCATCATAAGAGACTTCGGCTCCATCTTGATACGTGATTACAAGAATCAACTCTCCGCTGTAGTTATAACTGTATGAGTTACCTTGTTTAATACCCATTTCGTAAGTTGTTTCATCTTTTATTTTCTCGTTATCCCAAAATACAGTATGTTTTCCATGAGGCTTTCCATTAATAAATTCACCCTGGAACATCAGCGTCCCATCGTTATAATAATGCTTCCATAATCCGTGACGTAAGCCATATGAATACCCACCCTCTTCTTTGAAATTACCAATGTTATACTTCCATTGCCCCTCTTCTTCACCATCAATATAATCGCCTTCGGCAATTAGATCGCCGGTTTCGGAATATTCGCTCATCATACCATCGGCCTTCCCACCAATATAATGCTCTTCACGAAGCAAATTTCCCGATGGATAATACCACAACCATTTGCCGACCGGACGGCCTTGTTTATCAAATTCGCCGATTTGCTCAATCTTTCCATTAACATGGTAAAAGTTCCATTTCCCGATCATCTTCCCATCCTTGTAGTTTCCTTCTGCTTTGAGCTTCCCATCAGAATAATAATCTTTCCAGGCTCCATTTCTCACGCCGTCTTCTCGTGTAATTCCGCTTGCAATAAGTTTTCCCTCTTTATAGAGGCTACCTGAAACTATAGTTCCCTCTTTTGAATAATCACGTTTTACTCCATGAGGAATACCATTTTTAAAGGTTTGAAACACTGCAATTTTACCATCAGGATAATATTCTTTTGAAACCTCAAGCTTAGTTAGTTCCTCGGCCTGTTCCTGTATCTCTCCTTTAAGCCATTTAGTAGCTTCAACAAGTTTCCCTGCAGAGTCATATTCTTTAAAAAAGCCGTTTTTCAAATCATTCAGATAAAAACCCTCGAGCTTTACCAATCCGTTTTTATGAAAGAATTTCCAATGTCCCTGCTTCCTGCCTTCACTATCCAACCTATTTATCCTTTCACGACTAATAAGAAAACCCTTTCGGTAAGTGGTGATAAGTATTACACGGCCATCGTCAGCATATTCTTTGGCCATCCCTTCTTCAAGCCCATTCTCAAAATTGATGATCCTAAAAATCCGATTATCGAGATAGTAATAAATCGTTTGCCCCTGTTTTATATCATTGCTGAAATTCTCCTCAATAGTTTCATTTTCACGATAGGTAAACCTTTTGCCCTCTTTCATTCCTGCTTTATAATTAACTTCCAGGGTTTTGTTTCCATTTTCATCATAAAAAGTCCATGTGCTATCAAGCAAAAAGTCAATACGATTTCCTTCGGATTTCAAAGAGCCATTTTCGAAATAAGTCTTCCAATAGCCATCCGGTTGTCCGTTACGCAAATAACCCTCGCTTGACACCTGACCATTAGGATAATAAAACCTATTAAATCCATCAGGATCAACCTGATTTTGAGCTTGAGCTGATAAAATATTGAAGAAAAAAAATAAAACCAAAGAAATGATAGTGAGACGTTTCATCATACGTTTTACTTATAAGCACAAAAACGAACCGGTGGATTTTATATTTTAAAGTCTTTAGTGGTGTTTTATAATAACAAGTAATTCTTTTAAATCATTTGCTGTTTTAGTCTATTGTATGATAAAGGTATGGAAATTAGAAAATTCAAGTGCTTTTCAA
>JAAYWF010000234.1 GCA_012516825.1 Lentimicrobium sp.
CGAATGAAATATTTGAAAACCCTCCTAAGTTAAGGTAAAAGTCAAATTCACCAAACAGCATTTTATCTCCGATAGGTACTAATGGAGCGCCTTGCCCGCCTAAGGCTACGTCCTGCGACCTGAAATCACAAACAACTGTGATGCCTGTTACAGCGGTAATTTCAGCTCCGCTGCCGATTTGAAAGGTCAGGCCGGCTTCAGGCTGATGAAAAACAGTGTGTCCGTGCGAGGCTATAAGATCGGGGTGAAGGCTGTTGTCGAGGATAAAAGTATTTGCCAGTTCGCCAAGATATCTTCCATATTCATTATTGAGTTGTACGAGTTCCTGTCCGCTCATAGATACGGCAGAGCGTAACCTGCTTTTCCAGATTTGCGGATAGTCGTAAGTATGGGCTACAGGAATCTTAAAGCGCCATTTGTTGTTTTCTTCCCAAAAAAGACAATATGCTATATCGAGGCCATCCAGTGAGGTGCCCGACATAAGACCAACAACTCTGTACGATTTTGTTTCACTATTTTTCATTTTAATTCTTAAAGTATCTCCAATAATTTTTCAAGTTTTATCCCGCGGGATCCTTTAATAAGAATTGTTTTATCAGTTAATGGGTTTGTTTTTAAATGTTCCTGCAACTCATCCACTTCTAAATAACTTTCTATTGGCATCGCTTTAACGAGATCTTTAAAAATCATTCCAACAAAGATAATCTTCTCAACTCCCGAAGAAATAGCTAAATTAATAATTTTCAGATGCTCATTATTAGCCTCGCGCCCCAGCTCAAGCATATCGCCGAGTATCATTACTTTGTTGCTACCCGGGAATTTTGAGAAGTTTGAAATTGCTACCTCCATACTTGATGGATTTGCATTGTAAGCATCCATAATCACTTGATTATTTTTGGTACGGATAAATTGCGAACGATTGTTATCCGGTTTATAGGTTTCAACGGCGCTTTTTATCAGCTCTGGTTCAACATTAAAATAACTGCCGACTGTAATAGCAGCTAAGATGTTATTAATATTATATGCCCCAATCAATTGGCTTTTTATTTGAAACTTAGTCTCCTTGATAAATATTTCCACTGACAGGAATGGCGCTTCAGTAATTATTTGCCCTTTTACTAAGGCATTATCCTTTTGACTGTAACCGATCTTTTCAATTTCGTAGGCCAGGCTTTCAAGCAAACTGTCATCCTGATTTATAAATACAACACCGTTATTTTCTCGTAAATATGTATAGAGTTCTGATTTGGCATTGATAACCCCTTGAAAGTTGCCGAATCCCTCTAAATGAGCTTTACCGATGTTTGTGATAAGCCCATAAGTAGGGTTAGCTATCTTACAAAGATTGGCAATTTCGTGTTGATGATTAGCGCCCATTTCAATCACAGCAATTTGAGTATCAGGGCAAATGTTTAGCAGAGTAAGAGGGACGCCAATATGGTTATTGAGGTTCCCTTTGGTTATCAGTGTGTTGAATTTTTGGGATAATACTTTTCCTATCAGCTCTTTGGTGGTTGTTTTTCCATTAGTTCCGGTTATGCCAATTATCGGGATTTGCAATTTCCGACGGTGATATCTTGCCAGATCCTGCAGTGCAGTCAGAGTGTTGGGGGTAAACAGCATCTGCTTCTGTTCTTTAAGTAAAGGATCATCAACTACGGCAAACGATGCGCCATTGTCAATTGCCTGACGTGCAAATTGATTTCCATCAAAATTGTTTCCCTTTAGGGCAAAAAAGATACTTCCCGAAGTAATACTTCTTGAGTCAATGGAAATTGCGGGATGCTGACAAAAAATTTTATATAACGATTGAGTATTAATATTTTTCATGTGAGGTTTTTCATAAACTGCAAATTTACATGAAAACCTCTTTCTTGAGAGTTGTTATATATTTTTGGTTGGTATCATTGATAAATTCAGGGCATATTAAAGGAAATAAAAAAATCCGTTACTTTAAACTGTAACGGATTTTTTGAATTTTGTTAATTTATTTAGATGTTATTGGGCCGCCAACACGATCCATTGCACACCTAAAGCCTATATAATTAGTGGCGGTTCTTTCATCCATAAATCTTCTCACACCGGGGCTTAAAAAATATGCGCCATCTCTCCATGAGCCTCCTTTTACTACTCTCGAATTATTACTGATCATCGAAGATCTCCCATAATCGTACATTACGATAGTTGTATCTATCATAGCTGCATCATTAGTTAATCGCCATTTCGATTGATCAATGACCGACATTCGGTCTCCGTCCAAATAGTCTCTATTGTCGGCCTGGCGATAGTTTATACGATTTGCGGCATCATTTATACTTATGTTTTCGTAACGCATTCTTCCAAGGCTGTCTTTTTCGGCAGGAACGCCGTCCTGCATTAGTAATTTTTGAAATACATTACCTCTAAAAGGGCTTAAATCATCTACATCCTTGTGGCTAAGCGGACGATAAACATCAGCTACCCATTCGGCTACATTTCCTGCCATGTTGTAAAGTCCGTAATCGTTAGGCGGATATGTGCCAACCGGTGCAGTGATATCGGCGCCATCGTTCAATGAACCTGCTACACCCATATAATCTCCCCGGCCTCTTTTGAAATTGTCAAGATATTGGCCATAAGTACGTTTGTCTGAAGTGCTTCTAACCATTCTGCCATCCCATGGATAAATTCTTCGTTCGGCGACGTTTTCGTAACGAGCCACTATTCCTAAGGCTGCGAATTCCCATTCTGCTTCGGTAGGGAGACGATATTTCGGTAGTAAGATACCATCTTCTAACCTTACACGTCGTTCGCCGGTTCCGGTTGGACTAAGATCAATTAACGCCTTGTTAACTAACCCGTCGTATTGTCCTTTCAGATATGCATCTGTATTGAAGTTATCATAGTCTTCCTGATCTGGATTAACAGAAAGAATACCTTGACGAATGAGCAACATTTCGTTCACACGATCGGAACGCCAAGAACAATAGTCATTGGCTTGGATCCATGTTACACCAACAACCGGATAGTCATGATAGGCCGGATGTCGAAGGTAGAGATTGGCTAATGGCTCGTTATACGAAAGACGTTCGCGCCAGACAAGGGTATCGGGCAATGCGTTATTATAAACTTCCGGATAACTAACAAATACTCTTTGCAACCAATAAAGATACTCTAAGTAATCGAGGTTTGTAACTTCCGTTTCGTCCATATAAAAAGAACGAACTGTTACCCGTCGGGGGGGATTGTTATACTCCAACATGATATCTTCATCATTTTGCCCCATGACAAAAGTGCCGCCTTCGATGAACACTAAGCCAGGGCCTGTTTCCTGCTCACGATAACGAGATACTTCAAATCCTCCATTCTTCGGATTGTTATACTCCCAGCCTGTTGTAGGGGATACTTTGTTTTTCGAGCCAAAAATTCCTTTACAAGATGGCATTAAAAACAGGCTGAAAATGATTATTGCAAAAAAGGACAAATACTGATTTTTAAACATGCTTGACAGTTTTATAAAAACACGTAACTAACTAAAAACTCGGACATTTTATTGCCCCTCTTCTTCTACTTTTTTTATCGCAAGCGAAAATCCAACTAAAAGATATTTCATGGGCGCTACCTGCAGCAGCTCCAATTTGGGACAATGTATAATCATAACTATAACCTAAACGGTATTTTTGGTGCTGCAAACCTAATAAAAATATTACGGCATCAGGATTTTTAAAGGCATGACGCAGCCATAGCCCGACTACTAAAGGCTCATAGGTAAAGTAGCTGCCTATATTAATATGTTTAAAATTACCCTGTTGTTGGTATAAAATGTTCGGAGATACTACTATTTCCGAACTTGAATAACGGCTATGATATTTTTCTCCGCCAAAGTTTGCACCTCCATGCAGGGTGATTTTCATTTTCATTTTGTAAACATGCTCCTCCAAAAATCCAATTTCGGGTTGTGTAGGATGATGTACAGCGCCTCCGAGAAAATATTTTTCGTTAAAACCGATAAGGAAACCACTTGTAAAGTCAATATATTTAACATCCTCAGCTATGCCGACCACTGGGGTTTGATTGTTGCTCTGCAGGCCAGACGGCAAAATCATATTTTCAAGATTCAACCCACGTTGTCCATATGTAGCTTGTAGTGCCATGTTTGCCTCTACTTTGGGGCTAATGGTAAGCCGGTAAGCATACATTCCCGAAACCATCAACTGGTTGATAGAGACCTCCCCCTGTTTGTCGTAATTTAACTGTAAACCTAAGCCACCGTTGAGGAATTCGGAAAAGCGATCGAAAGAAAAGCTGGAGGAGGTAAACATCCCGGGCAGCGATGGCCATTGGTTGCGATAATTTAAATTTATCCTCGAACAGTATTCAGAACCGGCAAGAGCAGGGTTGAGATATAATGGATTGGCATAAAACTGAGAGTAAGGAAAATCCTGTGTGCTTGCCGTAAATAGGATCAAGAAAAATATTGCTGTAGAAAAAATGTTTTTTTTCAATTGTATCATCCAAAAGCAACCTTTACGCAACTATTAATCTCTCTATTAACTCATTTAGAGGAACGATATTTTATTTTAATATACTTGTTAACGGCTTAAGCAATAAATTTTTCAAAAACAACTCTAATAATTATCCAAAGACGATAACAAAAAATATTCAGCAATATTAGCCTCTTTTTATTCGTTTTTCAAGATACTATTTTAGAAGATAAATTTTCAAAGCTCTATGAAATTGCAGAAAGTGCCGGAAGTTATTGCTGAACAAATGAGACTGGTAAAACGTTGATCACTATTTGATAAAAATAACACCTATGCTTAAAAAACAATTGATCTTTCTTTCATTTTTTGTCTTTTCAATATGTTGGATTACGGCTTTGAAAGGTCAAAATACCATTACTCCGTTTACCATTAAATGGAATGTACCCGTTGAGGTAAATATCTCGGAAGGCGAATTTTTTAAATATCTCAATTTTGATGATGCCAGATATTATGAGAATGACGAGTTTACCCCGTACTTTAGCAAAGTGATTAAAATAGAGGGAAATCCTTCATCCTTATCGGCTCAATTACAAAGTCCTAAGTTCATAGCTATGGAGAGCAACGAACTGCAGTGGTTCAATTCGCTCCATTTACTTAGAGAAAGTATTGATGTTAGGGCTGATATAGGCCTTTCAAGAGGAGAATCATTTGCGATTGTTACTCTTTTACCTTTTCGAATAAATCCTGAAAATGGACAAATAGAAAAGTTGCTTTCAGGTGAAATTTATTTAAATTACTCGCAGTCATTTGAGAAAGAGGTTTTAAGCAGCAATTTCACAAATAACTCAGTATTGTCGTCTGGCAACTGGTTTAAAATCAAAATTGACCGGACCGGTATTTTTAAAGTAACCTATGACCAACTTGCAGGAATGGGTATGAATGTCAATTCGTTAAAGTCAGCTAACATAAGAGTATTTGGCAATGGAGGAGGAATGCTTCCCGAAAGCAATTCAGCGCCACGTTTTGATGATCTTCAAGAAACGGCGATTGAAGTATTTGATGGCGGTGATGGGATATTTAACCAGGGTGATTACTTTGTATTTTACGGTATTGGCCCCGATGTTTGGAACTTTGTGCCTATCCTTTTCCGGTTTGCGCATAAGAAAAACCTTTATGATGATTGGGCTTATTACTTTATAACAGTTGATAAAGGTACGGGAAAGCGTGTAGCTGCCCAACCGCCATCAACATTGACAGCAAATTATATCTCAACCTCAATCAGCGATTACACGTTTCATGAGCTGGATGAGGTAAATCTAATAAAATCGGGGAGGGAGTGGTATGGTGAAACTTTTGATTTGATCAATACCTATGATTACAACTTCTCTTTCCCTAACCTTAAAAAAGATGTACAACAACATATTAAGATAAGAACTTATGCCAAATCTATTCTTACCAGCTCCTTTGTAGCAAATATTAACGATAATGACCAATTGGTTATATCCATCGGCGGCACGCCGGATAACCCCGAAGGACTATATGCAAAGGAGGGAGTAGGCGAACTAAAATTTTATGTTACTAACGATAAAATTAACGTTGGATTAAAATACAATAAGCCTGCAACGAATGCGGTAGGGTGGCTTGATTACATTGGACTTAACGTAACGCGTGAAAATATATTTACTGGCGGCCAAATGGCATTTCGGGATGTATGGTCGAAAGATTATGAAAAGGTAACGGAATTTCAGCTTCGAAATGTAAATTCGGGTGTTACTATCTGGGAGGTTACTGATCGGCACAATGTTACAAGTATTCAGGCTACTCTTTCGGGAAACATGATGAGCTTTACATTACCTACTGAAGAATCAGTGAGGGAGTTTATTGCTTTCGACGGAACGGAATATTACGATGTGCAGCCTGTTGGGCCTGTCGCTAACCAAAATCTCCATGCGATTTCCAATATTGATTATGTGATAGTAACACATCCCGATTTTTTACCGGAGGCTTTACGGTTGGCAGATTTTCATACATCATATTCTGATTTGAATACGTATGTGGTAACACCGGATTTGATTTATAACGAATTTTCGTCAGGCTCAATGGATCCTACAGCCATTAGGGATATGATGCGTATGTTGTACGAAAGAGGTAAGACAGGTAAAAAACCCCGTTATCTTTTGCTTTTTGGAGACGCCTCATACGATCCGAAAGAGCGTTTGAGCAATAACACTAATTTCATTCATACCTTTCAATCGGTAAACTCTGATCATTATGTTTACTCTTATGCAACTGACGATTATTTTGGATTTCTTGACCCAAATGAGGGTACGGGCGATAACCAAATGCTCGATGTCGGCATAGGACGTTTTGTTGTCAGAACTCTTCAAGAGGCCAAAATGGCTGTGGATAAAACAATTCATTATGCCACCTTTTCTGAAAATTATGGCCCCTGGCGTAATGTAGTAACCTTTGTAGCAGATGATGAAAATCAAAATATACATCTGAAACAGGCTGAGCAACTTGCGGTTTACGTGGATACAACATATAAAAATTATAACGTAGATAAAATTTATATTGATGCCTATTTTCAGGAATCAACTACTGGAGGCGCTCGCTATCCGTCAGTTAATAAAGCTATAAACACTCGAATAGAAAAAGGAACTTTGATTATTAACTATACTGGCCATGGTGGGGAGCTTGGCTGGGCACACGAGCGTATCCTCGAAAACGCTGATATCAACAGTTGGAAAAACTATAACAAATTAGCCGTTTTTATTACAGCAACCTGCGAATTTGCTAGATATGACGACCCTGGGAGAATTTCAGCAGGAGAGTACGTTTTCTTAAATCCTTCAGGTGGAGGAATAGCCCTATTTACTACATCAAGACTTACTTATGGATCGCATAATCTAAGCTTAATCGCAGGCATTTATAAATACGCTTTTGAACAAAACATACAAGAGTTTTATTCAATGGGCGACTTATTACGTATTGCAAAGTTGGAGAGCCCTGACTATCTTAACGATAGAAAATATATCCTTCTCGGCGATCCGGCGCTGAAAATAGCCCATCCTTACTATAACATCGAAACTACACACATTAACCAACGCCCTATCAATGAAAATAATGAGCCAGATACTCTAAAAGCGCTCTCGACAGTTACTGTTTCGGGTAGAATAACTGACGAATTTAATAATGCAGTATCTGATTTTAATGGAGTTTTAAATATCACCGTTTTTGATAAAGAGACTGAGGTAACCACATTGGGACAAGACCCGGGAAGTTACCCCAAATCCTTTATGTTACGCAAGAATACCCTTTTTAATGGAAGAACCGAAGTGATAAATGGAACATTTACCTTTTCATTTATAGTACCGAAGGATATTGCATATCAATACGGATTTGGAAAGATTAGCTATTATGCAGATGATGGGGATAACGATGCTTCAGGATTTTATGATAATATTGTTGTCGGCGGCTACGATACTACTGCCAAGATGGATAACAAAGGACCGGAAATTATGCTATACATGAATGATACAACTTTTGTAAACGGGGGTATAACGAATGAAAACCCTATCTTGCTTGCACTGGTGTTTGATGAAAGTGGAATAAACACCGTAGGGAATAGTATAGGCCATGATATTACAGCAATATTAGACGGAAATTCAGATAACCCTTTCTTATTAAATGATTTTTATCAGGCTGATTTACGTGGATTCCAAAGCGGAAGAGTTAGATATCCATTTTATAACCTTACTCCTGGAAAACACGAAATAAAATTCAAGATATGGGATGTGTTCAACAACTCTTCAGAAAGTTTTATTGAGTTTGAGGTGATAAGTCAAGATAATATGGTTATCGAGGGTGTGAGAAACTATCCGAATCCGGTTACTGACTATACATATTTTGTTTTTAACCACAACAAAGCTGATAGCGAATTAGAGATCACCTTAGATATTTTTGATCTATCCGGAAGGAATGTTGTTACGTTGAAGCAATTTGATACCAGTACCTCGTTTACCATCAATCCTATCTATTGGGATGGAACCAATGGAAATGGTATGTTTTTACGAAAAGGGATCTATATTTATAGCATCATTGCTAAAGATAATGCCGGTAAAATTGCTTCAGGATCCAACAAATTGGTTATTCTCAAATGATATTTGAAACAATAAGTCTAACTAAATAATAATGACTAAAAAGCTTTTGATATTTACGATATTGTATCTATCCACTCTCTCATTTTTAATTGCACAGCCTTCGGTTTTAGATGAGACAATTCAATGGAGCGACTTTCAACAGTTTAAGATGAATGACGCATCTTTGAAGGTGTTATATTTTACTGATGCTATTAATGCACCCGAATTTGGACTATTACCGGTTTATAGCCGGCTTTTTCGTATCGAAAAAAAAGAAACTGCATATTCTTTCAATATCATTAACACTGTATATCAGGAATTTGATAATCAGCTTGAGTTACAAGATGTCGAAGATATTCATTTGATTCCTGAGCAGCTTACATACTCATCGTCAATAGCTATAATTCGTAATCGCCACTATGCTGAACTGACAATCCTACCCTTGCGAAAAAATATTGAGACAGGCTTAATCGAAAAACTTATCTCTTTTCAAATAGAGATTGTAACCACATATGATCAAAATGCCACTATGATGAACAAGTCTGCTCTTTTTACTAACAATTCTGTTCTTTCAGAAGGTGATTGGTTTAAAATCTCAGTTTCAAAAAATGGTATTTATAAATTAACCTACTCCGACCTTACAGCAATGGGGATGAATTTATCCGGTGTAAACCCCGATCATATTCGTATTTTTGGTAATGGCGGAGGCATGTTGCCTGAAAAGAATAGCGATGCTCGACGTGATGATTTACAAGAAATAGCTATAGCGATTTACGATGGCAATGATGGTAACTTTGATGAAGGAGACTACATTTTATTTTATGCCGAAGGCCCCGACAAATGGAGTTATGTTCCTATTTACCTCGCCTTTAAATTTGATAGACATAAGTATTCTGACTACAATTATTATTTCGTAACCGTAAAGGAGGGACAAGGAAAAAGAATCATCCCTCAGAAACAGGTTTTAACCTTACCTATCCATGAGGTAACCAGTTATAATTATTACGAAACATTCGACCTTGACAGTATTAATTTGATCAAGAGCGGTTCAGAATGGTATAGCCATGAGTTCTTTGATGTTACCCACCGAACTTATACTTTCGATTTTCCTTATCGAAAGGTCAATGAAAATGTATTTATCTCCATTGACGTAGCTGCCAGATCGTTTGTAGAATCATTTTTTGATATTTATGCAAACGAGGAACTGCTTTTTAATCTTTCCTTGCCGAAGGTAACCCCTACAAGCACTAGATATGCCAGCGAGTTTGACGGTACCCGCCGACTTATCATTCCCGGCAATCAATCCATCAGCTTTGATGTTGTTTACAATAAGCCAACTCAGGAGAGTTATGGATGGCTTAATTATATTGATGTAAACGTAATCAACCGGTTAGAGTATCATGGGAGCCAAATGTCATTTCGAAATGTGATGGCAATGTATCTCGATACCATTGCGCGGTTTAAAATGACCAATGTAAATAGCCAGGTAACAATCTGGGATGTTACCGATCATCAAGATGTACGATCTATCAATTTCAACATGAGTGGAGATACTTGTTCATTTGTTTCAGAGACTAATTTGTTACGCGAATTCATCGCTTTCGATCATACCGAATTTTATTCTGTTGAAATCCTTGGGAAAATAAGCAATCAAAATCTTCATGCGCTTGGTGAGGCTGATTTTATCATAGTTAGCCACTCTGACTTTTTTGAACAGGCTGAAAGGCTAAAAGCCCTTCACGAAACGATTGATAATATGACTGTACACTTGGTTGATCCTCAAAATATCTATAATGAGTTTTCTTCCGGGAAGCCCGATCCCTCCGCAATTCGTGATTTTGTTAGAATGATCTATCAAAAATCGCCAGAGACACCCCGATTGAAGTATTTGTTGCTTTTCGGAGATGGGTCTTACGATCCGAAAAATAGAATTGAGAACAACAAAAATTTTATTCTAACCTTCCAGTCGAAGCAATCACTCATTTTTACAACCTCCTATGTTACAGATGACTTTTACGGGCTTATGGATGAAAACGAAGGGGCTGATGCTGCAGGAAATCTCGATATCGGAATTGGCAGATTCCCTGTGAATACACTACTTGAAGCCAAGCAGCTTGTTGATAAATATGAGAGGTACATGACTTTGTCGCCCGATAATGAAGGCCAGTGGCGAAATGACTTCTGTTTCATTGCCGACGACGAAGACAATAACCTTCATATCATAAATGCTGATACAGTACTTGTTAAGCTTGTTAGGGAGAGAAACAAGACGATAAATATCAATAAGATTTATTTTGATGCATACCATCAGGAGAAAACATCAGCGGGAGACAGATTTCCGGATGCTACCATTGCCATTAATGAACAGATGAACAGGGGCGCCTTATTTGTAAATTATATCGGCCATGGCGGCGAAATTGCCCTGGCACACGAGCGTGTAGTACAGATTCAGGATATTTTATCATGGAACAACCATAGCAAATTACCCGTTATGATAACCGCTACCTGCGCGTTTACCCCTTATGATAACCCTAGTCTGGTATCTGCTGGCGAAAACGTAATTCTAAATCCTAATGGCGGAGCAATTGCGTTAATGTCAACAACAAGAGTTGCATTTGCATCATATAACCTGACGATCAACATGCGTATTTACGATACGTTATTTAGTGCATCAACAGGGCAATACCCACGTGTAGGCGATCTAATAATGTGTTCAAAAGTCCCTAACAATGTTCACTTCCGAAATTTCACCCTGTTTGGAAATCCTGCTCTTAAGATTGCCTTCCCTGAGAGTAAAATTATTATTGATTCCATAAACGGAAAGCCTGCAACCATATACCGCGATACTCTAAAGGCAGGAGATCACGTAAAGTTTAGCGGATATATTGCAGATCATGATATTAACACCATCCACAGTAACTTTAACGGTACATTATTTCCGGTACTATACGATAAAGCAAAGAAAATAAGTACCCTGGCCAATGATCCGGCAAGTATGGTATATCAGTTCGATCTCCAGCAGGAAATCATTTATAAAGGGATGGCCGAGGTAAAAAATGGACGATTTCTGTTTTCATTTGTCATCCCGCAAGATATCATGTATAATTATGGAGCAGGGAAGCTATCATTGTATGCCTCTGATGGCCAACATGATGCAGCAGGCTATTTTAATAATTTAATTCTTGGAGGATATCTGGAAAATATTGAAGATCAATCCGGGCCGGATATAGAGCTATACCTTAATTCCAAAACTTTTTATGACGGATGCACCACACATAACAGCCCAACTTTATACGTTGACCTTTATGACGAATCCGGAATAAATCATCTTGGAATCGGCATCGGCCATGATATAGTAGCAAATCTTGATGGCCCTGTAAATGATAGCTTTATTCTTAATGATTATTATGTGCCACAAGTCAACGATTTTCGTTCAGGCTCCATCGTTTTCCCTTTGAATAATTTGCCAAATGGCCAGTATAACCTGCGACTCAAAGCATGGGATGTTGTTAACAACTCGTCCGTAGCAACAATTAGTTTTATCATTTCGGACAATATTAAAACTAACATTACTCAGGTCTTTAATTATCCTAACCCAGTTAGAGAATATACCTACTTCACATTTCAACACAATCAGTTCGACAGCCCTCTCACAATCAAAATCAACATTCACGATTTCACAGGAAAATTGGTGCATACTATTGGCCCTATCGAAATCGTTGGTAGCGGGTACAATATCGAACCGATCTACTGGAACGGAGAAGCAAATAACACGAAACTTAAATCGGGGCTGTATGTTTATCGCATCGAAGTAACATCTGCATTGGGAGGTACATCAGTGATCAATCAAAAACTCATTATCTCAAACTAATTGCGGTAAACTAAAAACAATATTAAAAATGAATAGCCGTTTAACATGTTTAATTTCAAATTGGAAAAAATAATTTCTATGATTAACAGATCATTTTTTTTACTTTTGTTCTTCCTCTTAACTGTTTACGTTATCCAAGGTCAAAACAAACCCAATTATTTGGGACAGACTAATACCATAACTACTGCTGTGCCTTTTTTACTGATTGCTCCTGATTCGCGTGCAGGGGGCATGGGTGATGCCGGTGTAGCTACAACGCCTGATGCCAGTTCAATGCACTGGAACCCGGCCAAATATGCTTTTATTGATTCTAAAGCTGGATTTGCAGCTACCTATAGCCCATGGCTAAGAGCTATCGTAAGCGACATAAACCTGGCATACGTTGCTGGATTTTATAAAATTGACGATAGACAGACTATAGCCAGCTCATTGCTCTTCTTCTCCTTAGGAGATATTACTTTTACAGATATCCGTGGCGATTTTATCGGCAATTATCGCCCTAACGAATTAGCAATAGATGCTACCTATTCAAGAAAGTTTTCGGATAAATGGTCGGGCGCAGTAGCTGCCAGATACATCAATTCCAATCTGACCCAGGGAATCAATGTCAGCGGTGTGGCTACGAAGCCCGGGCGGTCAATAGCAGCAGACGTCTCAGTGTATCATCAGCAGGAGCTGAACTGGCGAAACGTTGAGTATGCCGAATTTGCTTTTGGCCTTAACATATCCAATATCGGCTCAAAGATTTCTTACTCCGATGCTACCACTGATACCGATTTTATCCCAACCAACTTACGTTTTGGGCCAAGATTATCTATTGATTTGGATGAATACAACAGATTGTCGTTTTTCGCAGATGTTAATAAATTATTGGTGCCAACACCGCCGATATATGCCCTTGATGAAAACGGACAAACTATTACAGATGAAAATGGAAATAAAAAAATAGAAGCCGGTAAAGATCCTAACGTAAACACTATTCAAGGGTTATTACAATCGTGGTATGATGCCCCTGGTGGTTTCTCGGAAGAGATGCGCGAGTTTTATTACAGCATAGGAACGGAATATTGGTATAACAAAGCTTTTGCAGTCAGAGCCGGATATTTTTGGGAACATGAAAACAAAGGAAATCGTAAGTATTTCACTCTGGGCGCCGGCTTGAAATATAATGTCTTCGGGCTTGATTTTTCATACCTAATACCTACTCAACAGCGTAACCCCTTAGAGAATACACTTAGGTTTACACTCTCATTCGACTTCGACGATTTTTAGGGTTCAGATATAATAAAGTGAAATAATTAAACCGGTTAGAGAGATCTGCCGGTTTTTTTGTTAGTTTTGGCACAAAATAATATCATGCAAATACGTATAGGCGTTGGTTATGATGTACATCGGCTTGAGCCCGGAATGCCTTTTATGTTAGGAGGTATTAAAATACCTTATAGCAAAGGGGCAATCGGACACTCAGATGCCGACGTGCTGATACATGCTATCTGCGATGCTTTGCTCGGCGCAGCAAACCTTAGAGATATCGGATTCCACTTTCCGAATAATGATCCAAGCTATAAAGGTATTGACAGTGCCTTGTTACTCGAAAAAGTAACCGAACTGCTTAAACAAAAAGGCTATTCCATTGGAAACATAGATGCCACAATAGTGTTAGAAAAGCCAAAACTCGCAACCTTCATCCCGCAGATGATCAGCAGATTAGCCCAGATAATGGAGATCGGGGAAGAAAGAGTTTCAGTAAAAGCCACAACAAATGAAAAATTAGGCTTTGAAGGCAGAGAGGAGGGCGTAACAGCCCATGCAGTAGCATTGATTATAAAGATAGAATAAAAGCTTGTCACAAATGCATAGATATTCGTTTTTCATTCGTGAATTTGTGGCTTAGATTATTTTTCGGAGCGGACACAATCGTTAAAACGAAAAATGAAATTGTGTAATTTGTCTTTCTATCATGTTATTAGGCATTTAGAATAGACAAAGATGGTAATTTGAAATGAAACTGAACCATAAAATACTATTTCGTGTAATGAAACTGAACCACAAAACTTTATTTTTTGTAATGAATAGAGAGTTCTCATTGCATTTTTCATTTGATTAGCTCCTCAGGCAATGTTGTTTCATCAAAGGAACCGTAATAATTTTGATTTAACCCCCTATTCTCTGAACAGATTTTTCAAATACATCCTCACGTTTATGAAGACTTTAAAATTCATAGCAACGTTTCACCTCCCTTTTTACTTTTGAGAACAGACTTTCCACGTAAGATTTTTTTTTGAATTCTACTGTTAACTTACTGTATAAAACTTATATGTTAATTTTTTGTCCGAGGAATTAGGGGGTTTAAAGACAATAGAATTTAGTATAAACAAAAAAATAAAGTGATGAAAAAATCTTTCATCTTATCAAAATCTTGGTCTTATTGCTATTTACATTTTCATTTTATTTAGCTTTGCGATCTTAATTTTAATCATTAAAATATTTAAGACATGATTCATCACCATCTTTCTAACCGTGTGAATAGTTTATCAGAATCGGCTACTTTGCAGATGACCCGTCGGAGCAGAGAGTTAAAAGATGCCGGTATTGACGTAATTAACCTAAGTATTGGAGAGCCTGATTTTGATACTCCCGAGAGTGTTAAGGCGGCTGGTATTGACGCTATTCAGAAAAATATTACTCATTATCCTCCAGTGGCTGGTTTCAATGAGTTACGTAAGGCCATTACCGCTAAGCTGAAGCGTGATAATAACCTCGATTATGCCATGAATCAGATTATCGTTTCGGGTGGAGCCAAGCAGTCTATTGCTAATGCATTACTTTGCCTTGTAAACCCGGGCGATGAAGTAATAATACCTGCGCCATATTGGGTGTCGTATCCTGAGATGGTGAAGCTGGCTGAGGGGAAGTCAGTTATTATCCCATCATCAATAGAGACAAACTTTAAAGTTACAGCCGAACAGGTTGAGAAGTATATCACACCGAAATCGAAGCTGTTCATCTTCAGCTCACCATGTAACCCTTCCGGATCGGTTTACAGTAAGGATGAGTTGGAGGCTATTGCTAAAGTTCTGGCAAAAAAAGATGATCTCTATGTAGTTTCTGATGAGATTTATGAGATGATCAATTTTGTGGGCAAGCATGAAAGCATTGCTCAGTTTGATTTTATTAAGGATCGTGTTGTTGTTGTCAATGGTGTTTCGAAGGGCTTTGCCATGACTGGCTGGCGTATCGGCTATTCTGCTTCCAACAAAGCCATTGCTGATGCATGTAACACATTACAAGGGCAATACACAAGTGGTTCTGCCACTATTTCGCAAATGGCATCATTGAAAGCGCTTCAGGCGGCGCCTTCGGAATTGGTTGAAGTTGCTGAGATGCAGAGACAGTTTCGCGAACGTCGCGATTATCTTTTAAAACTTTTAGCTGATGTTCCCGGTATGAAGACCAACGTTGCGGATGGAGCATTCTATGTGTTTCCTGAGGTGTCGTACTATATTGGGAAGTCGGATGGAGATAAAATAATAAAGGATGATACTGACTTATGCCTTTACCTTCTTGACAAGGCTCATGTTGCTTTGGTGCCTGGTTCGGCATTTGGCGGTGTAAATTATATCAGGTTCTCTTATGCCTGTTCAAAAGATGACCTTACTGAATCGGTGAAAAGGATCAAAAAGGCGCTTGAACAATTAAAATAAGCAATAGCAAATAGTTACGTGATGCGTTATTCGACAGAAGATGTAAAAGGTATTTTTGAGAAGTTTGGCCAATTGTCGGTTATGGTTATTGGCGATGCAATGGTTGATTCATACCTTTGGGGAAAGGTCAGCCGTATTTCGCCTGAGGCGCCTGTTCCAGTTGTAGAAGTAACAAAGCGTGTTAATCGTCTTGGCGGAGCAGCTAATGTTGCGCTCAACCTAAAAGCCTTAGGAGCAGAAACTTATCTGTGTTCGGTAGTTGGCAAGGATGATAAATCCAAAGTAATTCAGGACTTGCTGCACGAAAACAGCCTTACGTCTATTGGAATTTTTCAGTCGGGAAAGCGCATTACAACTACGAAATTTCGGGTAATCGGTAGTAATACCCAAATGCTTCGCGTGGATGAAGAGATAGATACAATGATTGATAAGGCCGAGCAAATTGTATTTTTTAATTTGATAAAAAGTATTATTGAAGCTAAAACGATAAATGCAATCATTTTTCAGGATTATGACAAGGGCGTTATTACCCCCGATCTTATAAAAAAGGTTGTGGATCTGGCTCAGGAAAAAGTGATTCCCATAGTGGTGGATCCTAAGAGAAGAAATTTTCTTAATTACCATCATGTAGATCTTTTTAAGCCAAATCTTAAAGAATTGTTTGATGGCATGGGTACCCCTTTTGTTGACTTCAGCCTTGAGAAGATTAGAAAAGCCGTACGAGCTTTGCATAAGAAGTTACATATTCCAATTGTGATGACTACCCTTTCGGACGAAGGTATTTTTATTAGCCGGCATCTGCTTGATGGTAGTTTTTCTGATCATCACATACCGGCTCATCTGCGTTCGATAGCTGATGTTTCCGGCGCTGGCGATACCGTTGTTAGTGTTGCATCCCTTGCGCTTGCTGCCGGGTTTAGCGATTATGAGATTGCCGCCATTAGTAATCTGGCAGGCGGATTAGTCTGCGAAAGCGTAGGTGTGGTTCCGGTGGATAAAGAAAAACTGATGTCAGAAATAATAAGTAAAGGACTCTGATCAATAGCTTGAAAATAAAAGCATAATAGAGGCGTTATTTCAAGAAATTAATAAAAATCAGCATTTGAACAGGATAGGCTTAAAGCTCGTATTAGTAGTTTTTATATATTTTCTCACTCCTTTATCGTTATTTCCGCAGATAAACAGAGTTCCCAATCTTAAACTCTACGACGATGAACCGTTGCATTTTGGTTTTATTCTGGCAGTGAACCAAATGGATTTTATACTGAAACCAAAAGAGAACATCCATCAGCTTTACTTCAAAGGGACTCAGATCCCTGAGGTTGATATGAAACTAACAGCGATTGATTCTGCAACGGTTTATGGTATTGAGGCTTTGCCACGTTTAGGCTTTTCGGTGGGAATAGTAGGGGATAAGCGGATAGGGGAATATTTTAATTTGCGGCTTATCCCCAGCTTGTCATTTGGCAGCAGAGAGCTACTTTATGATACACGTGTTTTTACAAAAAGCGGAGATACCCTACAGCGCGTACTTAATCAAAAAATCAATTCTACATTTGTGGAATTCCCTTTTTACCTGAAATATAAATCGAAAAGGGTACACAATTTTAGAGCATATGTTAATACTGGAATAAAATACTCATTCGATTTAGCTTCGCAGGCAAACAAGACCGAACCGAACAACTACGAACCAAAACTTTTTCGATCCGACAGTTATTATATGTTTAGCGTTGGCACTGACATTTACATGAACTGGTTTAAATTCGGTGTCGAGCTTTCCATGTCGTATGGCATGAGGGATATGCTGCTCAGGGAAAATAACCTCTACACCAATAGTATCGAAAGTCTGCGATCAAAGATTTTCATGCTTACTTTTACCTTCGAATAGTTTTCTCAACATCAAATAAAAACTCGTGATAGATTCTCAGGAACTTTAGCTTTATGGCTAACGTTATATCCCGTTTTAGTATAAAAATCGTGGTGAATTTTAAGCAGAACTAAAATTTGGTTGCGATAGTCTAATTTTTATAATGCATACTAACGTTTTCGAGTTCTCCGGAAATCATGATTTGATGAGTATGCTTTATATTGAATGTTTACGAAATCCAGGCAGGCTCAATAATATGAAATTTAAGCCGGGGAAAAGGTTTCGAGTTTCTTACCGAGCTGCGGATAAAGTTCAAAATCAGTAAAGTCGCAAAGCAACCAAACCCTCTTTGGGCAATGCCCGATAAATTGTTTTGGCTTCCCATTCGGGAAGTCCGATAAGAATTTCTGGTGAATATTCGGGTATTTTAAATTTGAGGATACTCACTATGTTGGCTTTAACCTGTGGGGCTCTTGCTTTATATAAGAACGAAATCCACTGCAAGTCAAACAATTTGTTAGTTTTCGGCTTCTGAAATACGAATAATGTAAGGTTGTTTTCAAATATTATTTTGTAAAATGTCGAACAAGTAGTAGTTGTATCAGGTATTGCGGAAATTTGTGCAGCCTCAATTGTGTCTTTCGGGGCTGTTATTATCTGGATAGGCTCTTTTGGGATGGATGAAACTTCGGTTTTTACTTTTAATGGTTTCGATAATTCCAGCGATAAATAATATGGTTCAACGGCTAAAAGACTACGAGCGATCTTTACTTGTCGTATTTTCGAAGAGTGCACGGTAACACCATGGATTATTAATTTAGCGCTGCTGTCAGAAAGATCAATACTTAATCCTAAAGGATTGGCTTTTGTCAGATCAAGACGTGCTTTTGTAAAGGCAATTTGTTGGTGCAACGTACGAAATGTCGAGTCAGTAATAAATTGAAGGCTACTTGAATCACTTTGTAGTAGCGCTGTTTTATAATTTTTATTGAAATCCGAAACCCATTTTCTCGCTGCCAGCGATATCATGATAAAGTAATACAGGATGAAAATAAAAAAGATAGAGAAGCCTGCTATTAAAATCCATTTAAATATTCGGTTTTTTTTGTTATCACCGTTTGTGGTAGGTTTCGGTTCTGGCTTTTCCATTTTTAATAGATATATACTTTTGATCCTATGCTAAGTGTATTATATACTTTTTCCAGGTCATCATCGGCCAGTCGGATGCAGCCATGAGTTACTGGCATTCCAAGGAATCTTTTATAAATAGTGCCGTGTATCAGGTATCCATCTCCGAGGCTGAGTGCATAGTCGCCTAAAACGCCAGCCTCATAACGCGATGAGTGTGTGGCCGATGGTACTGGCAAACCCTCTTCGATGAATGCCCAATCGGGTTTTCTCCAAACAGGAGCACGAGTCTTGCTTTTTATTGTATGCATCCCTTTTGGGGTTTTAAAAACCCATTGACGATCATCATTCGAAATGAGCTGAACGTAACTTCCCGAACTGCAAAATCCTTCTCTTAAAAGGTCTTGTTTTGACTTATATAGAAAAAAATGATTTTTAGTCGTGTTAATTACT
Organism: Lentimicrobium sp.; assembly: GCA_012516825.1. Classification (GTDB taxonomy): domain Bacteria; phylum Bacteroidota; class Bacteroidia; order Bacteroidales; family 4484-276; genus RZYY01. Next base: position 19,629 of record JAAYWF010000234.1, read on the forward strand.
AAATATGGTTTGTTAGGAGTTAATGAATTATAGGATGTATTTAACTTTTGAAGCTCTTTTTCGGTTTTGGTGATATAGCCCTGATAAAGTTTTGTGGTTTCCTCAGGTAAAAGTGTAATATACTTTTTATGTTGACGAATGGAAAAATCGTGGGATGCCGGTACGGCAATGATAAAAAACCAAAAAACAAACAAGATAAAAATAATGCCGGCTAAAAAACCAATACTAATTTTTAATACTTTTTTAAGCGTTTTATTTTTAATGACTTTCAGCATTTGTTAGTTAAAAATTAGTTCGGATTCTGTTTTTATTATCCTTTAATAGACTCTGTTTAGTTATTGTTTTTTTATCTGCGCCAGAGTAATTGAGGAGCCTATAATGGTTACTGGTGTTCCTTTTTGAACGACTTTGAATAATATATCCATATCGGAGTTTGTCAAAGCCACGCACCCATCAGTCCAGTCGCTACCTTTGCCGCCATGCCCATGAATTTCGATTAAATTTCCGATTTTCGAATTTGCTGCAAGTGATCCATTTTTTACCTCATTTTGAAATCTCTTTTTATCATCATCATTAGGATAATTAATCAGCAGCGCTTTATAATACTTAGTACGGGAATTTTCTTTTTTATCTGTTATTTTATACTGTCCTTCCGGCGTTACCTTATCACCCTTTTGCCTTTTGTTGCCAAGCCAGTTTTTTCCAAGTTCGGCATCAAACTCATGGGTCAAAGCTCCGTTTTTATATAAGAAGCATTTGCCGGCGTATTTGTCAACCACTATTGCAACGCTTTTGTTAAGTTTGCTGTCTCTGATGGTGTTAGCCTTCCACATTTTCCAGTTATCAAAGTTTTTAAAATAATCTTCGATAAGACTGTTGGCTTTCGAGTGAGCGTGTTCTAATAGATTTTCAGCTTCGTTTAGTTTATTGTTTGCCTGATGAAGCATTCCATCTCTACTGGTAGCTTGCGCTTCATTTAGTAACAACTTCCCTTTGGAGAGACTGTTGGTAATTTTTAATGGGAGCGGAAAACGGGATAATACTTTTATTTCAGATACCAATTTGTTGAGGTATATTAGCTTCCTTTGGATAGCTGTCTCGAGGTTTTTAAATGACTTGCCAGCCTGTTCAATTGCTAAATCAGATTGTTGTTTTGAGAGTGTAGCTAATTCGCGTACTTGCTGGTAGTCTCTTTTTAAAAAGAATTTTTCATTTTCGTTATTCCATACTATCATTGCCGAGTCGTAAAGTTGTTGGGCTTTGACAAATGTCTCTTTAGCAAAGGTTTCCGCTTTTTGATTTCGGGCTAATGCCAGAGCCTGTCGCGCCATTTCAACTTCAGCTATCGGGGCTTCGGGCTTCATATTTATTGCAATAATGGTTCCCGCACCTAACAAAACAAAAATAATCACTAAAATGATTGTCGTTATCCGCGCCTTCTTAGTCATATAAAATTTCACAAAAAGAATTTTAGTGGTAATTAATGTTTCTTACTTTTATTCAATTTTTAGAGGGATACATCTTTTTGAAAAAAACTAAAGAGAATAACTAAAAGAACCCCGACAATATTGTCGAGGTTCTTTTAAAGAAAAAATTTACATTAACAGTGATTATTTCTTACCACCAACTTTTGCTATAGCTTCAGAAAGCTCATTATGAATGCCCATAAGGCTCTCTTTTGCTGCTTTTGCTTGTGCTTGTGCTTTTAGGTAATCGCCTGTGGCAATCAATTCAGTAATTTCTGTTATAGAATTTTCGATCATATCCATTTCGTTTTTGATCTCAAGCAGAACTGCTTTGCCCTCTTTACCTTTTGGAGCTTTAGCCATCAGTAAGTTGTTTTCTTCCAATAGCCCTTTTATACTCTCAATTTCTTCTTCTGTAGCTAATTTTACCTGTTCTTTTGCAGTTTCTACATTTTCAATTACTGTGGGTGCGGTCTGAATGATCGTCTCAAGAGAAGTACGCACTTTATCGAAATTCTTAAATGTTTTTGATTTCTGCACTTCAATAGCGGCCATAGCTGATGCAAGCGAATCCTGCAATGCGCCAAATTCTTCAGGAACA
>JAAYWF010000235.1 GCA_012516825.1 Lentimicrobium sp.
AACTGCTTATACCATTCGCAAAGAAATATCATCTGATTTGAAACTAGATAAAGTAGTAGGTATAGGTATTCGTAGGATTTTGGAAAACCGACTGAAAGAATTTGGAAATGATGCTAAAAAAGCGTTCTCTAACTTAGACGAAAACCCCATTTGGCTTAACAAAGAAAAAGGAATTGCCATTAAACGTGTAACTATTTCGGGTATTAATAATGCTGAAGCTCTGCACGACAAACGAGACAAAGAAGGAAATTTGATTTTGGACAAAAATGGCAAACCACAACCTGTTGATTTTGTAAATACCGGAAACAACCACCATGTTGCAGTATATCGAAAACCTGTTTTTGATAAAGATGGAAATCATGCCGAAGATGAAAATGGCAACAAAAAGTATGAATTAGAAGAAAATGTTGTTTCGTTCTACGAAGCGGTAAGCAGAAGAAATTTGGGTTTACCGGTTATTGACAAAGCCTATAAGGCAAGTGAAGGCTGGCAATTCCTTTTCAGTATGAAACAAAATGAGTACTTTGTTTTCCCAAGAACTGAAAAGGTGGAAAAAATAGACGAAGAAACAGGCGAGATTACCGAAGAAGAAATAGTTGTTTTCGACCCGAACGATATAGATTTACTCAATCCCGATAATTACAAATTGATTAGTCCTAATTTGTTTAGGGTACAGAAGTTTTCAAAGTTAATTTATGGAAATTCAGTAGTTAGAGAATATGTTTTCAGACACCATTTAGAAACAAGCATTAAAAATACGAGTAGTGTTTTGAAAGGAATTACTTGGATTGATTTTAGAAGTTCAAAAGGGCTTGACAAAATTGTCAAAGTCCGTGTAAACCATATCGGAAAAATTGTTTCGGTAGGAGAATATTAAAATTTTTATACTCATCGGATGCTACTCATCGGATGACTTTAAGTCATCCGATGAGTTACGAGGCAGGATACCTCAAAGTCATCCGATGAGTAAACAAAACAAACTATGCAATTCGAAGAAGGACATATTTATCATATCTACAATCAAGGGAACAACCGTCAAAAGATTTTCTTTGAACGGGAGAATTATCTCTTTTTTCTAAAGAAGATGGGCGAGCATTTGTTACCTCATTGCAATATTTTAGCGTGGTGTCTTATGCCTAATCATTTTCATTGGATGGTGGAAGTAACGAAGCGGGATATAGTAGTTGCTCACGGGGTGTCTCAAAGTAACCTTGCGAGTGGTAATCATCCGGCAAAAAGCCTCGAAAAACTCCGCTCTATCAACGACAGTATTGGAATTTTGCTCAGATCATACACCCGTGCCATAAACAAAGCGCATAAGAAAAGCGGCTCGCTTTTCAGACCAAAAACCAAAGCCGAATGCCTCACTTGCATTGACGGAATTACACCAGCATTCTTCAATACAAAATACGGAACCATTATAAATATAAAAGACCCCGAAAAAGAGTATTTACAACAGTGTTTCAACTACATACATGAAAATCCGGTGAAAGCCGGAATGGTGAAAAATGCTACAGAATGGGAGTTTTCTTCTTGTTTGGATTATTACGGAAAACGAAATGGTAAACTGATTAATAGAGAAAGAGCAAAAAAAATCCTCTCAACTCATCGGATGACTTAAAGTCATCCGATG
>JAAYWF010000280.1 GCA_012516825.1 Lentimicrobium sp.
AACGCCTTCGTCCCACGGCTTGCCTTCAGCGAGGTTCTGCCATACCTGTTCGGTAGCCCCTTGCGGAAGTTCCTCGAACACGCCTTCAGAAACACCACCCCCGAGAATGCCCCTAGCGTACGCGCCCCTACCAGAGCGCCCTGTATCCCGCAGTGCGCCCGCAGCGATTGCGCCTTCCATATCCTGCAGACCAAGACGACCAGCGAGTTTGCCCCCGCCATACCCAAGCAGCCCTGTGGTAACGCCACTTAGCGCGGAGGTACCAGCGGCGCGCAGCGGGTCGACGTCGTAGTCGAGCTGCGACATCTGTGAACCGGCTTGCACCATACCTTCGCCGAGTGCCCCGGCTTTCACACCAGCATTAACTAATGCGGTACGTGCTGCGTCCGCCCCGGCCCCGCCAGCAGCCAGCGCCGCACGGTTTGCCGCGAGAGCTTCGGCCCCCATCACCGTCCCCATCGCAGCACGGCCTAAGAAACCGCCGGCAACTGAGCTGGGGATGGCTTCGGCCACCAGATTGCTGATAGTGCGTGGGCGACTCAACGCTTCGCGCGTTGAACCCCAAAACCCCTCGGCCTTATCGACCGCGCGCAGGTCTTCCTGAAGCTGCGGAGAGTACTCCTGCTGCGCTTCTTTCTGCCACTTGTCCGGCTGGAACCCAGTGAACTCACCGACTGCATCGGCGGCGCGAGAGAACGGACGATTGACACCAGTCACCTTCGAGATCGGAGACGCCACGATGTCTGCAAGACCTGTCGCCATACCGGGGAGTTGTTGCACCCCGCGCTTGAGTCCCGTTGCAGTATCGCCTAACCACCCGGAGTTCTGGCCCGCATTTTTCTGCTGCGGCGGTTCTACCCCGTACCGCTTAAGCATTGCCAGATACTCGGGGTCGTCGTCTGCGATGTCGTATGGATTACCCATGTCGGTTCTCTTTCGTGTCGGGGTTCAGGAATTCTACGCGGGTTCGTCTTGCGGAGCCATCCCCTTCTCGGCTTCGGCGAGCATCTTGTTCAGTTTCGCCATGCCAAAATACTTCACTGCGTTCACCGGCCAGACAAACTCGCCGGAAGTCAGCGCAGCAGGGCGTTCGCCGTCGATCACAGCGGGGAGTGCGTCGTCCCGTCCGCTGCCGTCACTCTGCCCGAACACCTGCCGACCCGCCACCGCTTGGGCAACCGCCCGTCCACCGGGGACATCCTGCGCAGGAACCGCGCCACCGAAAGCGAGGCCGTTCTGTTTCATGCGCGCGTCCGGAGACCCGAAGTACCCGCGAAACCTGTCTGCCATGCCCTGCGGCTGTTGTACCGGTTGCGGCGCAGGAGCGGGCTGCTGTGCGGGGTGCGGCGCGCTCCCGGCAGTCTTGCCGTACTTGGCGTCCATATCCGCAAGCAGTTTCTCCGCAGCGCTCATGGGCTTGACGGCTCCACCATCCGCGTACCCGGAAACAGAGCCAAACTCATCCTTAAAAGCACTACGGAAGGCTTCGTCCGAGTTACGCCGCCCCCAGCCCGACTCATTACCATTCTGGTCATAAGGTTTGGAGAGTGCCCCGACCATAGCCTGCAGACGGGCGCGTGGCGTAGACTGGTTGTCTATTTCGTACTGCATATCCCGGTTTGCGAACCCGGCCATAGCCTGCGCGCGTTGGTTGGGGGTGATGGTTACGTCGCCATCGCGGTTAGCGCCCATTGCCTTACCAATACCGCCGCCGTAGTTCGGGCCTTTCGGAGCGTCGCCAAACGTCTTGCCTGCGGAGTTGGTGAACGAGCCATGCCCACCCGCCCCACCGAGTCCGGTGTTAGGCTTGCTGTAGTTCGCGCCGCCGGGAGCGTTTGGGTTAGTGATATGGTCGATGCCGTTGATAGTCTTGCGGGTGATGCCGCTCGCCGCATCGCCCCATGCGTAGGGGTTGTCTGCCGCTCCGCCATCAGCGTAACCAACAACGTCGCCGTTTGCCATTCCCGCCCGCTTGGAGCCGAGATATGCCTTGATCGCTTCCTGACGCGCCTTCGTCGGGTCTACGCCGCGGTCAACATACAGCTTCGTCCAATCCCTGATGGCTTTGTCTGCCGACTTGTCAAATTTCAGTTGCTCTTCGGCGCTCTGCCTCTGCACTCCATACAAGCCAGCACGCGCTTCGGCCTCTCCAGTCTGCGCCTGTCGGTACGGGTCATCCAAATCCATCTGCTTCACGGCACGGGCGTTCTGCCCACGTAGACCCTCAGACAGCATGGCGTGCTCAAGCGACCGCGTGTCGCGACGGGCTTCCTGATCTCCGCGCATACGCTCCTGTAGGCCGTAGCCCGCAAGTTGGTGCTTACCCCGCGCATCTTCAGCGGCAAGCTGGTTGCGCCCGCGCAGCCCTTCAATACCAAACTGGTTATGGCCCTGCAACGCGAGCTCGTTCATGCGCCCCGCAACAGTGTTCTGGTTGATGTGCTGCGCGCTGTTGGCCTGAATTATGTGGCCAATGACGTTCTGCAAGCGCGGGTCGCGCTTCGCCATCTCTATCAACTCATCCTGTCGCCACCGGCGAGATTTTTCCTCGTTGTCGAGTTGGTCCTGTGTTTTTTCAGGGGGGCTGTACTGGACTTGCTGCGAGGGGCTATCCCGGAGCTGCCGCATCACATCGAGTTGATACAGGCCGTGCTGCGTGCTACCCATCGGCGCGTCACCCCACGGTTGGTATTGCGGTGCCATACGCTGCTGCGAGTCGTAGGCAAGCTGCTGCGCCATGCCCGCAGGAGCATCGCGGTCATAGGTGTTGCGGCCGGCAACGTAAGGGCGCGGGTTCGGGTTATTTCGCGCAGCCCAGCCACGGATATCGTTTTGCGCTTGGGCTTGTGGGGAATCCGGGGTGGGA
>JAAYWF010000236.1 GCA_012516825.1 Lentimicrobium sp.
GGTGATTGTTGTTTTAAAAGCAAAAAGGTTGTTTGTAGCCAATTTCAGCGATAGTAACGCTACCCCCGTTACCTTTACCAATTGAGAAAATCCTATCGCTTAACCTGATTAAGATAGTTTTCAGGCATAGCATGGCTTTAAGCCATACTTTGACTTTTCTATGAATTTTCCGGCTTACTCCACATCCGTTTTGGTTTTAAACTTACACTTATGGCTTATACTCCTTCGTGGAATGTGAGTTGTTAAGGATGGGCTATGAGAAGATAGAATTTGAACTTTTTACCGGCGATGGGATTTTAACACTAACAAAACAGTTGAATTACTGTAAATATCTTTTTTTATAGTCAGATTTTCAGAGAGGTTTTATAAAATTATAAGGTAAATGTAACCCCACTAAAAAATTGCAGTCAGCTTCAGGAAGATAAAATGATCAAAATTATGCTTCAACCTAAATAATGCTACTTATTTTTCTTAGCCATCTTACTATTTGGCCAGCTCCTTGATTTTTTGTTCAACAATTGTAACTATTTCTCTCTCTTTCTCTTCAGCCATTTTTTCGATTGCAGCTCCCTTTTCTAATAGGTTGGTTACAAAGGCATGATCATCAATTCCTGCAGCATTGATTTTTACGTTCATAAAAGCTCCCTTTACGGCAGTCCTTGCACACAGTGCTCCTACGCCAGCATCGGATGCTGAATTAGGATTTCCCGTTAGCGCCATTGCCTTCATAATTTCCATTGACTCTAACGATTTTTGCATCACCCGAAATGGGATTTCCATTGCATATTTTGAAGCTTCCTGAATAGCCTTTGTGCGTAACAGTTTTTCATTATCACTACTTTTTGGCATCCCAAAAGCATCCATGATCAGGTTAAACGCATGTGTGTCCTCATCTACTAATAACAGAAGTTCATCTTTAAGCGCTTGTCCTTTTTCTGCCCAGTCGGAAAATTCCTCCCAGCGGTCATCCCAACCGCGTTTATGCGATGAAAGGTTAGCTACCATTGTTCCCAACGAAACGCCAAGCGCTGCCACATAAGCAGATATGGAACCTCCGCCCGGAGCCGGCGACTCGGAGGCAGTCTCGTTGGCAAAACTACGTAAATCCATATCCGCCAATTTTTTAGAATGATCCTCCGAGATCATGTATTCGATGATTTTTTCTTTCGGATTAAAGGGTTTAAGATCATCCAATCCCAATGATTTTACTGCTATTTTTATAAGTTCATCTTCAGAAACGCCGACTGAGCGCTGTTGTTTACGTAGGAAGTATTTTCCTGCATCAGTTATTGCTTTAAGAGGAATAAGCCCTACCAATTCGGAGCCAGTAACGCGTATTCCGCGTTCTTGAGCCTTTTTACAAGCTTCTTCAAAAGCCACGTGCACTGGAGTTACACTGATATTAGTTAAATTCAAAGATATCTGAGCAATACCATATTCCTCGATAAACCATCCTATTCCTTTTACCTCCTTGAGCGATCCCGGTATATATACCTGATTTCCTTGCTCGTCTCTCACTATCTTTCCTGTAATGGGATTACCTTCCCGTTTCACACGGCCTCGTTCTCTTATATCATAAGCTATTGAATTAGCCCGACGAGTTGATGTTGTATTCAGATTAATGTTGTAAGCTACAAGGAAATCGCGTGCGCCGACTGCAGTAGCGCCTGCCCGTGCGTTAAACTTAGCAGGGCCGAAATCAGGTTTCCATTCAGGTTTCGACAATTTTTCAGGTAACCCCTCGTACTCGCCTGAGCGGCAATAAGCAAGATTCCGGCGTTCTTTGGTAAAGGCTGCTTTTTCATAACAGTAAACAGGTATTTCCAATTCATCTCCAATTCGTTTGGCGAGCTTATGAGCATATTCCACAGTCTCTTCCATAGAAATATTTGAAATAGGTACCAAAGGGCACACATCAGTAGCGCCCATACGGGGATGCTCTCCTTTATGTTTTGTCATATCAATGAGCTGCGAAGCCTTTTTTACAGCCAAAAAGGCGGCCTCAATCACCTCATCCGGCGTGCCGACAAAGGTTACAACAGTGCGGTTGGTTGCAGCCCCCGGATCTACATCAAGCAGCTTTACTCCTTCAACAGTTTCAATTTGATCGGTGATTTGTTTAATAATAGACATGTCTTTACCTTCGCTGAAATTCGGAACACATTCAATCAACTTTTTCATTTTCGATGATTTATTTTATAAATTATTTCTTAAAAAATGATCTTTTTAACTTATGTCAAACCAATCTAATATCTTATCAATTTACACACTCCACAACTCCGTTTAGGATTGCGGTATCCACTTTATTGCTCCCATAATAATATGGCATGTATTGATATGACGGTATGGGTTTGGTGATGAAGACGTTGGCAATTTTTCCTACAGCTATACTTCCCATTTCTCTGCTAAGGTCCATTGCATAAGCGCTATTAATGGTAGTGGCGTTTATTCCTTCTTCAGGCGTCATTCTATATAAAATGCTTGCCATTGATAAAACAAGCTGCATATTTCCTGAAGGTGAAGATCCTGGGTTGAAGTCGCTTGCCATGGCTACAGGAAGTCCGGCTTCTATCATTTTTCGAGCAGGGGCATAAGGCATATTTAAAAAGAATGCAGCGCCAGGCAAAATTGTCGGCATGGTTTCCGAATCTTTTAATGCTTCTATCTCAGCATCACCCGTATATTCAAGGTGATCAACAGACAGTGCATTGTATTTTACTCCAATCTGTATTCCACCGGAATAGTCAAGCTCGTTGGCATGAATTTTCGGTCGCAAACCATATTTCATCCCGGCATTAAGTATCCGGTCGGTATCTTCAACAGTGAAAAATCCCCTGTCGCAAAAAACATCAATATAGTCAGCCAACTCTTCGGAGGCTACCATAGGTATCATTTCGTTGATAATTAGGTCAACATATTCCGTTTGTCTGAACCTATACTCAAGCGGTACGGCATGTGCTCCTAAGAAGGTGGCTTTTATTGTTAATGGCGATATCTCTTTAAGTTTTCTGATTACCCTCAACATCTTCAGCTCCGACTCTGTAGTAAGTCCATAACCACTTTTGATCTCAACAGCGCCGGTGCCAAAGCTTATTATTTCTTTGAGTCTCTCAAAAGCAGAACAAGTCAACTCTTCTTCTGAGATATCCTGCAAACGGCGCGCTGAATTTAATATCCCGCCGCCTCTTTTGGCAATTTCTTCATAAGAGAGCCCTTTGATTTTATCTACATATTCAATTTCACGACTGGCCGGATACACCAAGTGAGTGTGCGAATCGCAAAAGGAGGGGAAAACCATTTTTCCTGTAGCATCAATAATTTTGGAATTATCAAGTTGTCGGCTGTTAAATTTATCCCCAAAAATCTCCATACTTCCAAACGATGCAATTAATCCGTTAGAAATATGCAAAAAAGCATTTTTAATTGTAGTCAACTCAGCCATTTCAGCGCCTTTAACCATCAAACGGGGCGAATCTTCTACCTGAATTAATTCCTTAATATTTAGAATAATGATATCCTTCATGTTGTTAAATTTTTGACAAAAATAGTTTAAAGCTTTTGAATCACAGATCAAGCGCTTGACAATGCCTAAATAATTTAGTGTTTGTAATCAGCATTAAAAAGCCATACTGACCATTCACTATTTTGGTATTGGCCTTTAAAAATCAATAGTTCGGCCTAAAGGAGGTTATTGTTAATTAGGGTTTAAATAGCCAGTTATCTCATTTGGAAATTTTTAAAACTCAAATATCAAAAATAAATTACTTTTGTGGTAATTATAATATTAAAAAAGCAATTCAATTAACTGAATATTAACACTTTAAATAAATTTATATTAAAATTCTCGATCATGAAATTAAAAAATCTATTCTTAATGATGATGTTTTTTTTCGGCATTTCAATTCTTTTTGCCGAAAATGTAACAGTTCAGGATGCTGAAAGAGTAGCCACCCGATTTTATAACGAAAAGTATGTTGTAAATTTCCCAGGCGAAGAGGCTAATTTTTATGTAGTCAACAACCATATTATTGACAACAATGGTTTACCCGCTGTTTATATTTTCAACTTCAATAACGGTGGTTATGCGGTAGTTCCGGCAGATGACCGTCTTTATCCGGTACTTGCCTTTTCTTTCAATGGCGCTTTTGATCCTGAAAATACTCCCTCCAACTGGTGGTATGTACTCAATGATTATGGCGCACAGGTTACTCATGTTCGTAAAAATAATGTAGAAGCCACTGATCGTGCTGCTGCCGCCTGGATTAATCTGAGAAATGAGGCTACAGGAAATCTTTCCTTTTTGACAAACATCAGGGATATACCCGTTTTAATGACCAATATTTGGAATCAGGACTATCCTTATAATTACCTATGTCCTGAAGATCCTCAAGGACCGGGCGGACATGTATATTCCGGCTGTGTAGCCAATTCTATGGCAATGATAATGTATCATTGGCGATTTCCTTATACCGGTACTGGCAGTAAAACATATTATCCTGCAGGATATGGTCCTCAAACAGCCAATTTTGGCGAAAGCTATTACGATTATGAAGGCATGGTGGATGTCGTAGGCAGTACACCCAACTATCCAGTTGCTCTGTTACACTACCATTGTGGTGTTGCTGTTAATATGATGTATAGTCCTAATGGATCTGGAGCTTACAGTCAGGATGTTGTACCTGCAATTAAAAACTATTTTAAATGTTCTAATACGGCTCAATTTATTCAGAGAGGAGGTTGGCCAGCATGGAAAGCATATCTGGATCAGCAATTGGAGCTTGAGCAACCGATTTATTATTCGGGTCAAGACCCTGAGGGAGGCCATGCATTTGTATGTGACGGCTTGCAGGAACAACCAGATAATACTTATTATCATTTTAATTTCGGCTGGGGTGGATATATGAATGGCTGGTACACCGCAGAAAATGCCGGAGGTTTTAATTCCAACAATGCAATAGTCAGAAACTTTATTCCTGACGAATCAATGTATCCTTATTCTCATCCGACAGAATTAGTAACCATTAGTAATCTTGTCGGAACACTTGATGATGCCAGCGGGCCAAAACATAATTACCAACCAAATGTAAACAGCCGGTGGCTCCTCTCTCCGCAAACTGAATATGACTCTGTCTCTTACATTAAAATTAATTTTACCAGATTTGCAACCGAAGAGAATGTCGACTTCTTAAGAATTTATGATGGTGAGGACGAAACTGCCCCTCTACTTGGAGAATTTTCAGGCACAGAGATTCCCGGTGAAGTAACTTCGACAAATAACAAAGTGCTATTGGTTTTTACTACCGACGATACTAATGAGGATAATGGCTGGTTAATCTCTTACAAAGCATATCAACCTACATGGTGCTCGGGACTAACAAATTTTACTGAACCTACAGGCACTTTTGACGATGGTTCCGGCTCATTTTATTATAATAATGGTACAACCTGCATGTGGACAATTCAACCTAAATGGGCTAATAAAACTACAATTTCATTCAACTACTTTGATACAGAAGATGGAAAAGACTTATTGAAAGTATATGACCTTCAGTCGCAACAATTACTTGCGAGTCTTTCCGGAAATACAATACCCGATCCCATAACAAGTAACAGTGGTAAGTTTTATCTTGTCTGGACTACCAACAATGTAAATCGTGGTTTAGGATGGGAAATAAACTACGAAGCCGATAATGTTGGTATTAATGAAAATGATGATGTATTCAACAACTTATCAATTTATCCTAACCCGGCAGATGACTTGCTGAATATCTCTTTTATCTCAAAAGAGAGTGATTATGTAAACATCTCGTTGATCAACATGACGGGAATTGAGGTATATAAAAACGTGGCACATGCAAAATCAACTGTATTTACCAATTCTATTGACTTGAGCGATTTGGCAAAGGGTGTGTATGTCTTACGTTTGCAATCTGAGAGAAAAGATCTGATCAGAAAAATTGTCGTTGAATAATACAATTTGTATTCTTCTGTAAAAAGCAGAAAGAGGCTGTCGTGTTAGGTCAGCCTCTTTTTTTTACCATGATTTATCACCTCTCTGTAAAAAAATCTCGATAACTGAACGCCGATTTAGTGTTTGTATTTAGCATAATAATAATTGCACTGATAAAAACATTAAGCCGAGGTTGGGATTATAAAATCTATAGTTCGATCAAAAGATTTTTCTATTGAATGATTCAGAACACATATTTTGGTTGTTCAACGCCAATCATTGTCAATTGTATTCGTTTCCGTTCCAAATCAACATTTTCAACCTTTACTTTTACTCGTTGATTGACTTTAAAAAATTCTGAAGGGTCGTTCACATATCTATCAGTGATTTTACTTTTATGCACCAGCCCATCCTGATGAACTCCCACATCTACAAAAGCGCCAAAAGCAGTGATATTAGTTACAATACCTGGTAATATCATTCCCTCTTTCAGGTCTTTAATAGTGTTGATCCCCATACTAAACTGAAATACGCCGAACTTCTCACGTGGGTCGCGGCCGGGCCTTGCCAACTCTTCAACAATATCCTTTAAGGTAGGTATGCCAGCTTGATCAGTAACAAATTCTTCGATATTTATCTTACTTTGCAGATCAGCATTTTTCATTAGCTCCTCAACCGTTACTCCTAATGATTTTGCCATCTTTTCAACGATATGATAACTTTCGGGATGCACCGCTGTTTTATCCAATGGATTAGCGCTTGTATTGACTCTTAGGAACCCTGCTGCTTGTTCAAAGGATTTGGGGCCGAAGCGTGGGACTTTGTTGAGCGCCTGACGTGAATCAAAGGCGCCATTTTGGTTTCGGAATGATACAATATTTTGTGCCAATGATGGACCAATCCCCGACACGTAGGCTAATAACTGTTTACTTGCCGTATTTACCTCAACTCCTACTGCATTAACACAGCTCATCACAGTATCATCAAGACTACGGGCAAGCTGTGTCTGATTGACATCGTGTTGATATTGGCCAACGCCAATTGATTTCGGATCAATTTTTACTAATTCGGCTAACGGGTCTATTAATCGGCGGCCAATAGATACAGCGCCTCGCACAGTAACATCGTAATCAGGAAATTCTTCACGTGCCACAGAGGAAGCAGAATAAACCGAAGCGCCGCTTTCGTTTACCATAACGGCAATTACCTCTCGGTTAAACCGCAAATGCCTGACTAACCGCTCCGTCTCGCGTCCGCCAGTTCCATTTCCAATCGCAATAGCATCTATTTTATATGCATCAACTAACTGTTCAATTTTTGCGATTGACTGGCGCACTTCATTTTGTGGCGGATGTGGATAAATGGTTTCATTGTGTAAAAGCTTGCCTTGTTCGTCGAGACAAACAATCTTACATCCAGTTTTAAACCCCGGATCAATAGCCAAAACTCGTTTTTGACCTAATGGTGGCGCCATCAGCAATTGACGTACATTATCAACAAAAATTCTGATCGCCTCTTTATCAGCGCGCTCTTTAGCTTCAGCTCTAAATTCGTTTTCTAAAGCAGGCTGTAAAAGACGCTTGTAAGAATCCTGAACAGCCAATAATACATGTTGTGCAGCGCTGCTTTCATTTTTTACGAAAATCTTCTCTAAAATCTGTAAAGCGAGATTTGGTGGTGGCGCAATCTGTAACCTCAAAAAGCCCTCATTTTCGCCACGAAGCATTGCAAGGATACGGTGAGACGGGCTACGATCAAGTGGCTCCTCAAAATCGAAATAGTTAGAAAAATTCTGAGCCATTTCAATCTTTGTTTTAACGACTTCAGATTTTATTGTAGCCCTTTTCCGGTAAAGAGTTCGCAAACGTTCTCGTGCAACTTTGTTTTCGCTTACCCATTCTGCAATAATATCACGAGCGCCTTCAAGGGCATGTTCAACTGTGGTGATCTCTTTTTCAAAATTTACATATTTGCGTGCAGTTTTTTCAACATCATCATATTGCTGTCGCATTAGCAGTTTTGCTAAAGGTTCAAGTCCTCTGTCGCGAGCTACACTTGCTCGTGTTTTTCGTTTAGGGCGATAGGGCAGGTAGATATCTTCAAGCTCGGAAAGCGTTACAGCATTGTTAAGTTGTAATTCAAGATCATCAGTTAACTGGCCGGTCTCCTTGAGTGTATTGATTATGCTTTCGCGTCTTTTTGTTATTTCAGTTAATTTTTCATAGCCATCACGTATTGCTGTAATCTCCTCTTCGTTCAGTTCTTCGGTTAATTCTTTCCTGTAACGCGCCACAAAAGGAATTGTAGCGCCCTGTTCTAACAGCAAAAGCACGCTCGTTACCTGTTTAGGTTTGATACCCAAACCGGTAGCAATTATTTTTATTTGATCTTCGATATACATTTTTTATGGATTTAGATATACCAAATGATATTCGGAATGAAGATACCCCATTTGCCGAAGCGCTTCAATATATTCGGTCATCTGCTGCTTATGTTTCGCATCTTTTTTTCCGGTTTTGTAATCAATTACTATTACTTTATTTCCGTCAATAACAACCCTGTCGGGACGTAGAACGGTTGAATCATTTAACAGAATATCTTTCTCATTATACGCTTTTACTCCTTTTTGGAAATATTTATTTATTTCAGGTCGGGAAATCACCTTTTGAATTTCGGATTTCAAATCAGGTACCTGTTCGGGTTGCACGGTTCCATTATTTTGCAGATCCTTTAAAACGGGGTCAAGGTCTTCTAAAGTGGAAATACGCGCCATGATCCTATGCAATAATAACCCAAAATCGCGCTGCTTATCCACAAAAGATTCAGTCCAAAACTGATTTGCCCTTTGCCTTATTTTGATTTTATATCTCCAATTTGCGGATGTAATTTTGGCATCAGAGTTACGGGCGTTGTTGTTGTAAGCCTTTTCTGTTGAAATATCGAATTTATTGCCGGGCTTTGATAAGCTTATTTTTTCTCCGATAACAAATCTTTCATTCTCATCTTTAGGGATATTATTCTCATTTAAAAACTCAAACAAGATATCCGACATGTCGGGTTGTGGTGTGGCAAAGCTCCACTTTTGATTATCCTTTCTTTTATCTTTCGAAATGACGTAAAGCCTCTTTTCAGGACGTGTAAAAGCTACATACAACAGATTTAGCATATCGAGAAATGATTTATCCGATTCTCTCTGATAGAGTTCCTGATAAGAGGTGTCTTTTAGAGCAGAAATGAGCGGTATTCTGGAAAATTTTAATTCCGGAATAGATTTGAACCCCGGCTCAATCCATGCTGAATTTTGAGAGTTTCTCACGTTCTCAAACATGTATGGGCAGATTACCACTTTAAACTGCAGCCCTTTAGCTTTGTGAATCGTCATCACCCGTACCGAAGGCGTATCTTCGGGGATGATAATGGATTTTTTACAACCCGTATCATTCCAGAAGTCGAGAAAATCCTGATAAGACATTGGCTGCTTTTGACTTTGCTCATATACCATATCTAAAAAAAAGGTAACGAAAGGGTCATTATCACCTATATCGGGTTGCAACGCCATGATAAAAAATTCGAAAATATCGGTGAGTGAAAGCGTATGCATATGGGGCTGGGTGAGGTCTAATCCAAAGCCTTTCAGGGTTTCGTTCATGGATATTGACGCCGGCTCATCAGGGCTAATCTCTTTGCATTGGGCGAGTGCCTGATGAAAAGAAGCTTCTCCAAATTTGCCTCTTTTGAAAAAATAAAACAAAATCTCCGTTATTACTTGGCGATTCTCCTGTTCGATAAAAAATTCTAATAACGCCATGAGAACTCTCACCTTAGGACTTGAACCAAGTAACAGCGCTTCTGACGACACCACAGTGATACCTTGCTGAAGTAAATAATTGGCAACCTTGATAGCCTGCTTATTTTTTCTAACCAAGATAGCAATCTCTTGACGGGCAAAGAGGTTTGTGTCCTCTAATTCTTTTAATATTTCGAAGACACGTTTCTCTCTTACCAGTTCACCTACTTCGTCGTTGTTGTCATCAACATTGTCTTTTAAAAATTCAAACTGTAAATAACCCCCACTCTTATTTAAGTTCCCCTCTTGTTCCAATCCATCATAAATACGCTGTAAGTCAGGGGCAATTTTACTCTTGGCAAATTCAAAAAATGCATTGTTAAATCTGATGATCTCTATTGCTGATCTGAAATTTTTATCCAGATTTTTCAATCTGCTTTGGCTAACAAAGAGTTTTTCACGAGTAATGCTTGTTTCGTCGTTACCCCTTTTGTATAATTGTGGTAAAGCTGCAAATTGCTCTACCTCGCCATTACGCCAGCGATAAATAGCCTGTTTTCCATCACCGACAATCATGTTGAAATTGTTGGCGCTAAGAGAATTTTCCAACAAGGGGATCATATTCTGCCATTGCAGCAGGGATGTATCTTGAAATTCGTCTATTAAAAAATGGCGGTATCTTTCGCCTATTCGTTCGTAAATATAGGGTATTGCCTCTCTTTGAACAATGGCAGCAATCCGCTTATTGAACTCGGATATGTGGACAATGTTTTCGTTCTGACGAAACTCCTCCATCACCTTTTCGATCTCCGAAAGTATGGCCATTAGATAAATATTCCTCCCAACCAACTGACTTAAAAGGTACTCGTCATAATCTTTTTCCAGAATATTCTGAATCTCATTATAATCAGTTATCAATTCATCCTTGATTGTGGCTATTGAATTTTTATCAGCAGCGCTACACGATGCAGAAGTCCATTTATCTTCATTAATTGTTTTTTGTATATAGCTATTAGGCTTAATAGTACTAAAGTTTCCTTCGGCAATTTTTTTAAAATAATTGCCAATTCCTTTTAGCCCATGTGAAAAGGCTTTTAAATCAATTCCTTTTTTGTCTATCAGGTTACTAGCTCTTTGTGCAGTTTTTTTTATTCTATTTTCAAAGTCATTTTTGATCTTTAAAAGTTTATGGCTTATCTCTAAAAAATCACTTGGCGAAAGCTTAGAGATATTTTTTAATGCTTCGTAAGTTCTCTCTTCAATTATATTTTGGGTAAAATCTTTCAGCTCTTTTTTGATATTCCAGTTTTTTTCATCCTCCATTTTACTGGAGATAAAACTTATTAATATTTTAGTAAGATCCTTATCAACTCCTGCTTTACTTATGAGTAGATCAACTGTTTTAGCGATCAGTTTTTCTGTTTCAAGTTCGACGTCAAAGGCAGCCGGCAATCCTAAATCCCTGCTAAATACCCTAACAAGTTTATGTACAAAACTATCAATAGTGCTTACGGCAAATCTGGAGTAATTGTGAAGAATCAGCGATAAAGCCACTGTAGCCCGTGAAGAAATTTTTCGAGCATCAAAACCAAGCTCCTCCTCAAGGGTGGTCATGAGTGATATTATTTTATCATCAGGCTGTTCAGTATAAAATGAAGAGAGCTCCTTCAAGCTACGCACAATCCGCTCTTTCATCTCATTGGCAGCTTTATTGGTAAAAGTGATGGCTAATATTTTAGAATACCTTTCAGGATTGCTGATTACCAACTTTAGGTACTCTTTTACAAGAGTATAGGTTTTACCGCTTCCCGCGGATGATTTAAAGACAACAAAATTTTTTGAGGTTGTCGTAGGCATAAATTATTGAATGATCAATCTCTTTGCAGTAGATTTTCCGTTCCACTCCACTTGTATCAGATAAACTCCAGAAGCCGGTTTACTGTCAGATAGATTTAGCGTTTGGAAATGTTTACCTGCTGGCAGATTACCTGAAAAGACTCTTTTAATTTTTATACCAGCCATGTTGATAAGCGATATTGTTATGTACTCCGGTTCGCTAAGTTCTACAACAATAATAGCTTTATCTATTATTGGATTTGGTGCAATGTATATTTTTGGTTTGCGGATATCGGCTTTTTCAATTCCAACCCCAGGGTCGAAAATACTATCTATATATGTAACCTGCGTAATTGCATTCTCTTCGGTAACCTCTAATAGCGGCTGTTGTTTACCGTTTGTCAACCATTTGTATTCGGTATATTTACGCACAATTTGCTGTCCGAAGTTGAGGGTATCAACATAAACTGAGTCGGTTTCCATAACAGATGATTTTAACCTCAACACGTCATATTCGCCGTAAGGCGTAATGAGTGTTCCCCAGCCATCAACTTCGTTTAAACGTTTTCGCTGAATACTAACATATCCAATATCAGGCACTCCTAACTGACCGCTGGCATCACTTGAATCAATATTTCCATAAGCAAGTGGGAGTTTATAAATGACGTCAGCCGGATTAAGCCTTAGCGGAACAGGTATGCCGCTAATAGTTGCTGCATAACCGACATCATTAAATGCGTTGCTTGACTTTTTATAAAAGCGGTAAGGGTCAGTAATTGGCACCTGGGGGAAGTTTTCCAGACCCGTATATTTCTGCGCTACATTTGCTACAATATTGGGTATGAAAACCAATTGATATAAAAACGGTACCGAGCTTACGGTAACAAAAGTATCAACAGTTTGCGATGCAGGTTTCAACTGCGAAAAGTCCCATAAGTAGTTTTCCCCAGTTACACTAAAGTCAA
Source organism: Lentimicrobium sp. (assembly GCA_012516825.1). Classification (GTDB taxonomy): domain Bacteria; phylum Bacteroidota; class Bacteroidia; order Bacteroidales; family 4484-276; genus RZYY01. The sequence continues at coordinate 12,539 of JAAYWF010000236.1, forward strand.
TACCTGTAAAATCCAATGCAAAGCTTTTTCTCACTGTATCGCCAGCAGATGGCATATCATTTTGTGTGATAGTGATTTGCGAGAAAACAGAAGTTTGACAAGAAAATAAAATAATGACGACAAGGTAACTAAAAGTTGTCGGTACCCTGAAATTGAAAATGTATCTCATGGAAGTAGGTATTAAAATGTCAGAATGAATAGGCAAAATTAAAAAATTCATCTTTCAATTTCGAAATTATGCGCATCATAATTTAAATTAAACCCGAAATTATCTATTGCAGATAATAATTTGATGTTACTTCGTTACAAACTATCATTATCTTTTAAAAGTCTTAATGAATTGCAACAAACAATTATACTTTTGCAAAAAAATTGTTATTTCTTTTATCTGTAAGTAAGTTTTTGGTACAAGTTCTGCATAAATTCAGCATCATTTTAACACCTTAATAATCATCCTGAAACGAATAATCCATATAGTCATCTATTTTTTGGTCTTTTTTGTGTCAATACCGGTAGTCATTTCACTGGTTTTGAGTAATCCTACCATTCAAACCCTTGTTTCACGTTATGCTGCCGTATGGCTTACTCATCATATTGGTACCGAAGTTCATATTGGTAGTATCAATTTGGGTATTCGTGGCACATTCCTGTTGAAAAACCTTATGATTAAAGATAAATATGATGATGAAATGATTAGGGTGGGAGAGTTGGAAATATTAATAACGGGGATAAGTAATAAGAACAAAGAGGTAAGTTTGGGGCTGTTGGAGTTAAAAGATTTTGGATTTCAACTTCTTAAACATCATGATGCGGAAATGACCAATTTTTCGTATTTCCTTCAAAACTTTGTTTCAAAAACAGCCGAAGATACAACCGAAGAATCCAAACTGCCATGGAGTATCAAATGCCGTTCGATAATTATTTCCAATGGCTACTTTAAATATAGTGATGATGATTTTTTAACCGAAAACTATAAAGGGATTGATTTTAACGATATTGAATTAAATGCCAGGCAGATAAAAATCAGCAAGTTCCACTTTGACCATGATACATTAAAAGCCAATATAAAAAATATCGAACTGATTGAGAAGAGTGGGTTTAAGATAAACTCGTTTGAGGGATTGCTAACCTTAAACCCAACCTTACTCGAAGTGGATCAGTTGGTAGCTGAAACAAACAATTCCAAATTAAATGCAGATCTTAGGTTTATCTTAAACGGCTACGATGCTTTCAGCAATTTCATTCAAGACGTTCAGATTGATGGTTTCTTTCGGCCTACAATAATTAATTTAAGCGATATAGGTTATTTCGAACCATCGCTTTTTCCGATGGTTGACGAAGTTGAGTTGAAAGGTCAGATAGCTGGAACCATTGCCGATTTAAAGGCCAAAAAACTTGAATTCAATTACGGCAAAAACACAAGTTTTATTGGCTCACTCAATATAAAGGGGTTGCCCGAGATTGATACTACATTTTTTAATGCCAACATCCAACATTTTACTACCAATGCGAATGATTTAAGATCATTCAATTTTCCGGGTGATAAGCAAAAAGTTGAAATTCCAGAGATTGTCAAAAAACTTGGAAATATCAACATTTCAGGAACATTTGCCGGAACCTACAATCAATTTCAGTCGGGATTAAAGGTAAAAAGCCAGATAGGTTTTATTAGTGGGCAATTACAAGTAAACCAAAGTGTTGGCAAAAATTTAGTAAGATATAGCGGGATGCTGTTAGCTAAAGATTTTGATCTCGGTAAACTTGTTGATTCAGAACAGCTTTTAGGCAAAACTTCTTTTTCGTTAAATATTGATGGTAGCGGGTTAGATTTGGAAACTGTTGACTGTACTACAAAAGGCGCTGTTAATTACCTATGGCTCAATGGCTACAATTATGAAAACATAAACTTGGATGGCCATTTCAAACAAAAACAGTACGAAGGTTACATTGCCATGAAAGATGAAAATCTTGATTTCATTTTCAACGGATTGATTGATCTTAACGAAGCAAAGCCTGTTTTTGATTTTCATTCCGACATATACTTGGCTGATCTGTACAACCTAAAATTAGTCAGTCAGGATTCTATTTCACGTCTTTCTACAAATCTAGATATCAATTTCACCGGCATAAAACTCGATAATATCGAAGGCTTTATCAAGGTAAGCAACACTGTTTATAATAACAGCGAAAATCAATATCAGCTCAAAAACCTTGATATAACTACCTTTACAGCAAATGATGGAATGCGTTCCTTAGTTCTTAATTCTGATTTTGTTGATGCATCATTTACCGGAAAATTTAATTTCTCGGAGCTGTCACTATTTTTTAATCAATTTCTTGCAAACTATTCAAATGTTTTACCCGAAAAACAAACTGAAAACGTCCAAAATGACACTCCGCATCTTATTGATTTTAGTGTGTATATAAAAAAATCGGATGAGCTTTCGGAATTATTTTTACCTCAACTTAAACTCTCTCCGGATGCTACACTCATTGGCCATTTTCATTCGCAAGACAAAAAGTTGGATATTGAATTTTGTGCCGACTATGTTGATCTACATCCAATATTATTCGAAAACGGTAGAATCGTTACCTCATCGGACGATAACAACTTCTATCTTGATGTAACAGCCGAAAAGGTTTATTTTGGTAAGCAACAGACAGATAGTACAGATAGACTTGGGATTGACAGCCTCCAACTGATAACTTTTTTCAGAACCGACTCTTTGTTTTACAATTTATCATGGATTGATCTGTACAAGAAAAACCTAAATCATGGGGACATTGTCGGAACATTAATAATTGATCGGACTGATTTGCTAAAAAACCACATACGGCAGTTCGACCTGTTAATAGATGGGCAGAGTTGGACGGTTATTCCTGAAAACGAGATTTTTATAAAGCCAAAGTCAGTTGAATTCAATCAAATGGCATTCTTCAATAATGAATCAAAACTAGTGATTGATGGAGTGATATCGGATAGTGAAAGCGATAGTTTAAAGCTTTATTTCAAAGATATTGATATCAGTAATGTTGACAAGCTTTTCAAAATTCCTGAAATTGACATAAATGGAATTTTAAACGGGAATGCCACCATAACAAGCTTTAGTGAAAGGCCTACTTTTTTTGTTAATATTTATCTTGATGAATTATATCTGAATGATGAAGAGCTTGGACTTCTAACTTTTGACACACAATGGGATAATTTTGATCAATCGTTGGATGTTATGCTAAATATAATAAAGAAAGGGAATATTGCTTCTACCAATGTCCTGGCGTTATCAGGCAATTACTTTCCAATGCGTAACGATAGAAATTTCGATTTTGACGTACAGCTTCACAATTTGGGATTATATCTTGTAAATCCGTTTATTAATGACTTTGCAAGTATTAATCAAGGTGGGTATGTAAGTGGTAAACTCAGGATTGATGGTACTTACGCTCAGCCTGTGCTTTCAGGAACGCTTAATATCATGCGTACTCAATTCCTATTGAAATATTTAAATACACTCTATTCACTTACCGGAATTGTAGATGTGAACGAAAATGTAATTAGCCTAAACTCACTGTCGCTGAATGATACAAGAGGAAGACCAGCGTCGGTTGCCGGAAATATCAGCCACAACTACTTCTCCGATTTTGCTTTAGATATAAGTATAGCACACAATAACTTTAAAGTACTCAACACTACATTAAAAGATAATGACCTCTTTTATGGAAATGCAAATTCATCGGGCATCTTCACAATGAAAGGGCCTATTGACGACCTGATGATGGAAATAAGCGCTACAACAGAAAAAGGTACTCAAATAAAAATTCCCATCTCTACCGATATTAGCGTTGCGAAAAATAACTTCATAATATTTAAAACCCCCGAAACAGAAAAGGCAGTTGTAGAAAAGGTTTACGATGTCAATCTTAAAGGTTTGGAAATTGACTTAACAGTTAATGTAACCGAGGATGCTGAAATTGAATTGTTTTTGCCTTATGAAATGGGTACTATCGAAGCTTTTGGAAAGGGTGAAATGGGAATTGGAGTTAGTAAAAGAGGGGATTTTACTATTTTCGGAGATTATATTATTTCAAAAGGAGAATTCGTATTTACCTTCGAAGAACTCTTCAGTCGTAAATTCGATATTTTAAAAGGTAGTAAAATTGGTTGGCGGGGAGATCCTTACGACGGTACTATTGACCTACAGGCTACTCACAAAGTAAGAACATCACTTAATGGGCTGCAGTTTCAAATGGATTCAACTTCTCTTTTTAATACAAAGGTAGATGTGTTGTGCGTCATTAATTTGCAAAATGACCTTTTTAATCCTGATATCAGATTTTCAATTGATTTTTTAAATGTGCCGGAAACAACCAAAGAGGTAATCTATGCTTCACTTGATACTACCGATCAATCGGCAATGAGTCAACAGATTCTTTCATTATTGATTTTAAATAGTTTCAGTTATACTGATTATGCCCCTGGGCTTACTTCCAACAGTTTTAATTTGCTCTCAAATCAAATAAATAACTTGCTTTCGAGGATCAGCAAAGATTTCAATATAGGTATCAATTATCAACCTGGCACAGCGTTAACAGAAGATGAATTGGAAGTAGCCCTAAGTACTCAGCTATTCAACAATAGGTTATCTATTGACGGTAATTTTGGAGTTAAAGGAAAAACATCAAGTCAAAATACAAGTAATGTAATTGGTGATGTTAATCTTGAATATAAAATTACTGACGATGGCCGTTTTAGGATAAAGGCCTTTAATCGTACAAACAACCTTCCTATCATAGAAAATAATGCTCCATACACTCAGGGAATAGGCATTTTTTATCGGCGTGAATTTGATCATTTTCTTAAGTTCCTCAAATCATCCGGAAAAACTTCTAAATCAAATTATCAAGATCTGATTCAATTACAACGTGAGGCAACTATCGAGCCTGCACCAACAAATAAAGATTGATGATGATAACGATTTTGATTTATCTGAAAACTTGTAATATGGAGCTAAAAGACTTTTTACCATTACGTTGTTCATTAAAAGTGTATTGGTTGTCAAATGCCATTATAAGGAGTTAGTGAATTATTAAAAAGTCAAGAATAGACGATTAGGAGATGAATATTCATCATTTTGAGTCGAACAATAAATTACAAATTGTGCTGGACAAAGATTTAATTTGGGTTAAACTCTATTTTTGTTAAAAAATCAAAAACTATGGCCTTAATTCTTGGGATTGAATCTTCATGCGACGACACTTCGGCGGCCGTTTTATCCAACCGGACGATGCTCTCTAACGTTACTGCCAATCAACAGGTTCATCAAAAATATGGTGGAGTAGTCCCTGAATTGGCTTCGCGTGCTCACCAGCAAAACATCATTCCAGTAATACATGAAGCCCTCTCTATGGCAGGAGTTACAAAAAACGATCTTAATGCCGTAGCCTTCACTCGTGGTCCAGGGCTGCTGGGTTCTCTTCTTGTGGGCGCCTCTTTTGCAAAAGCTTTCGCCCTGGCATTGGATATCCCGCTGATAGAGGTTGATCACATGATGGCGCACATACTTGCCCATTTTATTCAACTGCCGGACGAGAAAAAGGCGTTACCCCGATTTCCTTTTTTATGCCTGACGGTATCAGGTGGACATACACAAATAGTGTTAGTGAATGATTATTTTGATATGACAATTGTAGGTCAAACTATTGATGACGCTGCTGGCGAGACCTTTGATAAAGCTGCAAAAATAATGGGTCTTCCATACCCCGGCGGGCCAATGATTGATAAATTAGCTCAGCAGGGAGATCCTAATTTGTTTGAATTTCCTGAACCTCAGGTTGCTGGTTTCAACTATAGCTTTAGCGGATTAAAAACATCATTTCTATATTTCTTGCGAGATCAGTTAAAACACGACCCAGATTTTATTCAAAAAAACAAATACCATCTCAGCGCATCATTGCAAGCAGTAATTATCAGAATTTTATTGAAAAAGTTAAAGCAGGCATCCGACCATTTTAAAATAAATGAAATTGCTATTGCAGGTGGCGTATCAGCAAATAGTGCATTACGAAACGCAATTGAAGAATCAAAACAAAAATGGGGTTGGAATACATATATGCCACAATTTCAGTTCACCACAGACAATGCTGCAATGATCGCTATTACCGGGTATTTTAAATACATCAACAAAAATTTTACCAACCAGAAAACAACTCCCTATGCCCGTGGAGGGTTTTAATTAAATTATAATAGTAATTTCTCGACACTTGTTTTAATTCATATTTTTGCACAAAATATTTTTTAATTTAAATCAAAAAAAACTATGAAAAAGGTATTAAGGTTTACAACAATTATTGTGATTCTTGCAGTATTTTCTTCTTGTTCAAGCAAGTTAACAGGTACATGGAAAATAGCAAGTTACGAAGAAGGAGTAGTCGGAGAGCCATCCGTTACCATGACCAATATTGGATCCATTACTTTTGAGAAAAACGGTAGTGGTACAAAAGCGGTTACTTTCTCACTTATGGGTGCAGCAATGGAAGATAATGAGCCATTTACCTGGAAACAAGCAGGCATAAGTGTTCTTATAGAAGGTGGTGAATCCGAACTGTCCAAAGCATGGGTTATTTCATCGAAGAAGAAGGGCTCGCAAACCTGGCATTCAACCGAAAATAATAAAGTGCAAACTTTAATTTTGATAAAATAAAAGGTTGAATAATAGTTTTATTATTCTTTTGTTTGCAAAACAAACCCGTATAAATTTAGTTAGTATAAAAAAAGACCTTGCAAATTCGCAAGGTCTTTTTTTATCTATCAAATAAATGTTATTCCTGAGGTGAGAAGTCCATGGCGGCAAGTCGTTTATAACTATTATATCTCCATTTTGCATTCTTCAATGCCTCTTTTGCCAGATGCTCTGCTTCGGCTGGGAATGCTAGTTTCAAGGAAGTATAACGCACCTCGCCATCAAGGAAATCCTGGAATTTATCCCAGTCTGGTTCTTTGGAATCAAGCTGGAACGGATTTTTTCCTTCAAGTTCCAACAATGGATTATACCGATAAAGTTGCCAGTATCCTGCTTCAACTGCCCTATTTGATTCCTCCATTGACTTACCCATTCCGGCATGTAATCCATGATTAATACATGGTGAGTAGGCAATAATCAGCGAAGGGCCAGGATAAGCCTCTGCTTCACGTACGGCTTTAAGGTATTGAGCTTGATTAGCTCCCATGGCTACCTGTGCCACGTAAACATAACCATAGGTCATCGCCATTGCGCCAAGATCCTTCTTACGCGTTCTTTTTCCTGCTGCAGCAAATTTGGCTACGGCCCCTACGGGAGTGGATTTCGAAGCTTGTCCTCCGGTATTCGAGTAAACCTCGGTATCTAATACAAGAACGTTAATATCTTCACCGGAGGCTAATACATGATCGAGGCCGCCATATCCAATATCATAAGCCCAACCATCGCCACCAAAAGCCCAAACAGATCTTTTAATCAGATACTGTTGAAGGTCGAGTATCTCTTTAGCTATCTTAGTGTTAGAATTTTTACAAACCTTTATCACGCCTGCCGAAGCTTTCTTTGATCCTTCGCCATCGTTAATATTTTCGAGCCACGTATTAAACGCGTTTTTCATTTCATCGGAAATACCATTTTTCAAGGCTTCTTTCATTTTGTCTGCCAAACGTTGACGCATTTTATTAACACCAAGCAACATACCGAAGCCATATTCGGCATTATCTTCAAACAATGAGTTTGCCCATGCTGGGCCTCTGCCTTCAGCATTTGTACAATAAGGAGTTGAAGGAGCCGAGCCGCCGTAAATGGAAGAGCATCCGGTTGCATTGGCTACCATCATTCTATCACCAAAAAGCTGAGTGATCAATTTTATATATGGCGTTTCGCCACAACCGGCACAAGCGCCTGAGAATTCAAATAATGGCCTGGCAAACTGGCTGTTTTTAACCGATTTGTCTTTCTCTACAATGTTATCTTTATATGTTACATTTTTAGTGATAAAGTCCCAATTATCCTGTTCGTGCATCTGTGTCTCAAGCAACTTGAGTTGTAGCGCTTTTGTTTTTGCAGGACAAACATCAACACACACACCACATCCGGTACAATCCAGCGGGCTGATCTGTATCCTGAATTGTAGTCCATCAAAAGTTTTTGGAATGGCTTTTAATGTCTTCAAGTCTTTCGGAGCTTTAGCCATCTCCTCTTCATTCAGCAAGAACGGGCGAATAACTGCATGGGGGCAAGAATAAGAACACAGATTGCACTGAATACAATTCTCGGGTATCCACTGAGGCACATTCACTGCAATACCACGTTTTTCATATTGAGTTGTGCCTGAAGGGAAAGTACCGTCTTCGCGACCTAAAAACGCACTCACAGGCAAGTCATCGCCATTTTGAGCAACGATAGGTTCCATGACATTCTTAACAAAATCGGGTAGATTTCTTTCATCTTTTTGTTTAACTAACTGTATATTAGCCCACTCCTTAGGAACCTCGACTTTCTCAATATTGCCACCTTTGTCAACTGCTGCAAAGTTCATATTAACAATCTCTTCTCCTTTTCGGCCGAAGCTTTTTATGATGAATTTTTTCATCTCGTCAACTGCAAGATCATAAGGAATTACCTCCGAAATCTTAAAGAATGCCGACTGCATAATGGTATTTGTGCGGCCACCTAACCCGATCTCTTCAGCAATTTTTGTGGCATTGATAATGTAAAATTTGATATCATTTTCGGCCAGATATTTCTTCATATGATCGGGAAGGCGATTTTTGGTCTCCTCGGCATCCCATGTGCTGTTTAAGAGGAAAGTTCCACCTTTTTTCAAACCCCTTAGCATATCATACTTTTCAAGATAAGCAGGAACATGGCAGGCCACAAAGTCAGGTGTTCCAACGAGATAGGATGACTGAATGGGTTTATCGCCGAAGCGAAGGTGAGAAATAGTGATACCGCCGGATTTTTTAGAATCGTATGCAAAATAGGCCTGACAATATTTGGGTGTGTTATCTCCGATAATCATAATGGAGTTTTTGTTAGCTCCAACGGTTCCATCGGAGCCGAGACCATAAAACTTACCTTCAAAAGTGCCTTTTGGTACGATCGAGATTTCAGGCAACAGAGGCAGAGACGTAAACTTTACATCATCCACAATACCAAGTGTAAATTGATTCTTAGGCTCTTTCAATTTCAGATTTTCAAAAACTGAAATTATCATTGCCGGTGTAGTATTTTTGGAGCTAAGGCCATAACGTCCACCCACGATCAATGGGGCATTCTCATTATCATAAAATATCTCTTTGAAATCGAGATAGAGCGGCTCGCCCGTTGCTCCCGGCTCCTTGGTACGATCAAGAACAGCAATACGTTTAACCGATTTTGGTAGAGCCTTTAGTAAGTATTTTTTGGAAAAAGGCCTGTAAAGATGAACACTTATCATTCCCACTTTCTCACCTTTCGAGATAAGATAATCAACAGTTTCTTTTATTGTGCTGGTAATTGAGCCCATAGCTACTATTATGTGCTCGGCATCATCAGCTCCGTAATAGGTAAATGGGTGATACTCACGACCTGTCAGCTTTGTTATTTCCTGCATATAATGTTCAACCAAATCGGGAACTGGGTCATAAAATCTATTTGCCACCTCACGGGTCTGGAAATAGATATCTGGATTTTGTGCTGTTCCGCGTGTTACAGGACGTCCTGGATCAAGAGCATTATCTCTAAATGCTTTCAAGGCCTCCCAATCCAATAATTTAGCTAGATCTTCATTTTCTAAATATTCAACTTTCTGGATTTCATGCGAGGTACGGAAGCCATCGAAAAAGTGAACAAATGGGATTCGTGATTTTATAGCAACCAGGTGAGCAATACCTGCAATATCCATTATTTCCTGAACGCTACCGGTTGCTAATAAAGCAAAACCTGTATTGCGCGCAGCCATTACATCGGAATGATCCCCAAAGATCGAAAGAGCCTGTGCTGCAAGGCTACGAGCGCTAACATGTAAAACTCCCGGAAGCAATTCACCTGAGATTTTGTACATATTGGGAAGCATCAACATCAAACCTTGGGATGCGGTGTAGGTAGTGCCTAAAGCGCCAGCTTGTAAAACACCGTGAAGCGTGCCTGCTGCGCCACCTTCCGACTGTAGTTCAATAACGCGAACAGTTTCACCAAATATATTTTTACGACCATGAGACGACCACTCATCAATATATTCAGCCATAGTGGATGATGGTGTAATAGGATAAATGGCGGCGACTTCACTGAACATGTAACCGACATGAGCGGCGGCATAATTGCCGTCGCATGTAATAAATTTCTTTTTCTTAGTCATATTGTTGTTAATTATTAAACATAAAAATTTCAAAATCGAAAACCGGCACGAAATTAATCATTTTTAACATACATTAAAGCTGTAAGAATAACCCCGAAGCCGTTTTTGACAATTTAAAATGACTTCAAATTAAAAATTAAGAGTAAACTAAATAATTGAAAAAAATATTCCTGCTAAAATATTAATACTACTTTGGTTTTAAGATAAAATGACAATCCTGAAACCAAATATTTATTGAGTGAATATCAGTGAAATTATTGACTTTACAATTAATTACAAATTAGTATCAATCTTAATAAGTCAAAATAGTTCCCACAATGGTATCGTCAGAATAAAAAAGGAGGCAGCCAGAACCTTACCTCCTTATATTATTTTAAAGTCTGTTTTTTAGTTTAATCAAACACTTGAGATTTTTATTTACTCTTGAGTTGGGCAGAGATAAGTTTTGTCCACTTTTCAACCAATTGTAGCTCTCCTGTCATATGTGATTTAACCTCTTCGTTGAAAAATTCCCAATTTATATTCGGTTCAGAACCATTGATTGGAATAAAACTAAGCTCAACTTTTTCAGTAACTTTCTGAACTTCATCGTTATGTTTGACATTTCTGGTTGTATGGGTTGTTTTACAGTTTTTTATCTCGGCAAGGTTAACAAAATGCTCCTGTATTTCATCGTTTTGTTTTTTAAAGCAAAAAACATATTTTTTTGCTTCGTCCATACCAATAATGTTTTCGCCACAAACATCGTATTGACTAATGGTGCAGTTGTGTTTTGCGGCAATGTTGCTAAGGGCCTGCAGCAATTTTTTCTTTTTATTTTTTCGGTTCAGGTTAAAAAGATAAAGTGGTACAATACATATACTAACCAGAACCAGCCCCATGATCAAACTACTTGTATCCATATAAATTCAATTTTAAATAATTAATAATTAAATAGTTGAAGTTCTTCGAGGCAATATGTTATGTTTTACAATTGCAGGAATTGGCCTGTTTTAGAAACCAGTCATTAGCGCAAAACAATTGATGTTCTTTTAAGATATTTTGCGGTTGATGCAGGTATCTATTTATAAATTGTTCAGAAGAACTTCGGAATTAAAATCGGGTAAAGCTTGAAAAATCAAGCGTCGGAAATGGATTACCAGAAGTTGTGAAATGGGAAAATAAGATTTGTCTTTCGGTAACGGATCTGAATATTTTCAGAGTTCCATGTATAGAGGGTAAAAGATTTTTCGAATTTATTTTCAATGGTTTCCTGTGTTGCCCAGATGAAATGAAAGAGATTTTTAAATTCATGAGCAACAAAATTCTGAACGGTATTTGAAGCGGTTTCATTATGGGGGGTATGGTAGAAAAAGATAGAGTAAACCCGCTCTAAATAGCGCTCTTCTCCTGAATGTACGTCTGAATTATAATTAAAGCTGACAATGGATTGTGTAACCACGTTCATCGCAAAACAATAGATCGTAGCCAATAGAAAAAGAGCAGCGGTTCTTAGTATCTTTTTCATTTTCTCCATTATTGAATCGCTACAAAACTAAACAAAAACAGTTATTGTTCCACAACTTATTCGAATAATTTTTCTTTGGGTACTTTTTTTACCTTATCGCCATTTTTGAGGGTTCGCGATACTGCCCGGTAAGGCCCTGATATAACTTCCTGTTCCTCTTCCAAACCATTCAATATCTGGATATGTGTGTTATCCTGGATACCGGTATTCACTTCTATCATCTTGGCCGAATCGTTCTGAAAGACAAAGACATATTCGGTTATTTCGGTGTTTATTTTAATTGAATTTTTATCCTTCTCTTTGTTCATATCATGGTCTATCCGTGCTTCTATTGATTTACCGGTCGAATCACTTCGGGTGGTAACAGCCTGTATGGGTACGGTAAGTGTATTATATTCTGTTTTGGTTTGAATATCAACAGTGGTTGACATACCTGGCCTAAAAGGTGATGCCCATGGCTTTTCGGAATCAAGCAGGTCGAGATAGGAATCTTTAAGAATACTGATTTTTACTTCAAAATTGATAACCTGATCGGTAGTTGCCGTAGTTGTTTCGGCAGAAGTGGCTATTTCAGTAACTATGCCTTTGAATTTTCTATTCAGATAAGCATCTATCTCTATCAGTGAAGTGTCGCCTAAGTTTACTCGTACAATATCGTTTTCGCTTACTTTAACAAGAGCTTCCATGAGGTCGAGGTTTGCAATACGCATCATTTCCGTACCTGCCGAAAACTGCGAGGCGCCTGCAACCCGTTCACCTTTTTCAACAGTTAAACGCGATATTGTGCCATCAGCAGGTGCAAATATTGCTGTTTTAGTCAAGTTTTCTTTTGCTTCGCGCAAAGAGGCTTCAGCGCTGGTTACTTGAAATTCAGCAGCCTTTACAGCCTCCTCCGAAGCCAGTACCTCGGCCTTCGCCACTTCGTATTGAGCTAAAGCAGTTTCATAATCGGAATCAGAGATAACCTTCTCTTGCCAGAGTTTTTCGTTACGATCAAATGAGAGTTTAGAGCTGGTAAATTGTGCCTTTGTCTGGAGAAGCCGCGCTTTGGTATTCGACAAGTTTGCCCGTTGCGATTGAAGTCCGGCTTCCATCCGTTCATAATTGGAAAGATATATCTCCGGATCAATTTTAGCTAACAAATCACCACTCTTCACCTGATCGCCTTCGCGGACCCATAACTCAACAACTTCACCCGAAATGTAGGGAGTGATCTTTACCTCCTTAGCAGGCTGAATACGGCCATTGGCTGATACAGTTTGAATAATAGTACGACGGGTTACTTGTTCAGTATTAACCTTTAAGGACTGGTCTTTTCTTAACACTCCTTTGCTTTTTAAAATGGCAAGAATTACCAATAATAGAATTATCGGTACAATGATAAAATAGAGTTTTTTGTTTTTCATAATTTTATATGGTTCAACTGATAACAGATCGGATATTATTGATTGAGCGTAATAGGCCTGCCCATATAGAAATCAAGGATCTTGGTTTTAAAGATATAGTCATATTTTGCTCTTAGTAAATCGGACTCGGCGGCAGCCAACTGTGTCTTTGCTAAATTATAATCTACAGAGGTAGCCATACCAACAGTAAAGCGCTGTTCGGTATGCCGGTATGCCTCTACAGATGAGGATAACGACTTTTGTGTAGCCTGATAGCTTTTATATGCAGCTTGAGCGTCATAGAAAGCTTGCTCGATACTTTTGCGTAATGTATTCTTAGCCAGTTCGTAATTATACTCGGCATTGGAAGCAGCAACCCGTGCACGCGAAATGTTAGATGTTGCCTGATAAGCATTAAATATCGGAATGCTCAAGCTTAGGCCAATAAAACGACTTTGGTTGTCAACAAACTGATCGCCAAATGGAATGACGTCAGTTTGATAATATTGCCCTGTATATGGATCTATTTCGAATTTTCGATATTGGTTGGAATAATTTGTGTTCCATCCGCTTTGCAAATTTAAAACCGGGCTTCGCGCTCCCTTAGCTATAGCAATCCCACGGTAAGCGCTCTCAACGGCTGCTTCAGCGCTTTTAACTGATGGCATACGTTCAAGAGCCACATCATACACCTGATTTATAGGCGTAATTTCAAACAAAAGTTCATCATCCAACACAGGCACTTCAATCTCAAAATCAGTATCAGCTTTAATATCTAATAATTGCATTAAATCAAGGTATGCAAGAGCAAGGGAGTTTTCGTAATTTATCTCCGTAATTTCTTCTCTTGCGCCCTGAGCCTGAATTTCGAGCAGGTTACCCAGAGCCAGCTTGCCGGCTTCCATAAGTTTTTCAGTAAGTCTGATCTGGTCGCGGGTTATGGAAACCTGATTTGTAGCCACTTTTAGCAGTTCTTTATTATAGAGAATATTAAGATATGCCTGCGTAAGCAATAAAGTTATATCATCTTTGATTTTGTCGTAATCATATTGGCTTGTTAAAAAGTCAAGCGATGCTTTTTTGATTTGATTTTGAAGTTGCAGCCCGCCAAAAAGCCGCATGTTGGCGTGAATGCCGAAGTTAGCCTGGTTGGTCTCTTTATCGGTATAGGTATAATTAGTGCGATCTAATACCCTTCCCCAATTATAACTGAATGAGGCGTCGCTGTTCAGATTGGGAATCAGGCTTAGTTTAGCCTCCAACTTGCTAATTTCAAAATTTTTAACATTAAGGGCGCTCTGCTTGATCTGAAGATTATTTTCGAAAGCGTAATAAATGCAATCTTCAAGCGTCCATATCCTGTTTTGTGTTAATCCCTTGTCAGGCAAAAAAAGGAAAAAAACAAGAATCGGAATTAAAAACCTTTTAAGTAGGCAAACATTATTCATGTTAAATGATGTTGAGTAAATTGACAACTCGATTCGCAACAAAAGAAATTCTTTTTTTTAATACAAACGAATTTCATTAAACTTAGACTCAAATAAATCCGGATTTATTCTTTTAACTATCTATAAAATACAATAATTAAGA
>JAAYWF010000031.1 GCA_012516825.1 Lentimicrobium sp.
CTTTCTCCTTGTTGGGCCGAATGGGGTTTTCGTCTAAGTTAGAGAACGCTTTTTTAGCATCATTTCTAAATTCTTTCAATCGGTTTTCCAAAATCCTACGAATACCTAAATCTATTACTTTATCTAATTTCAAATCAGGTGATATTTCTTTGCGAATGGTATAAGCAGTTTCAAAACTAATGGTTTTTACTTTTTCCGGTACTTGCGCGGTTTGGAGTTTGTTGAGCCATATAGGATTTTTCGTCAAACTGTTCTTTCCGGTAAATGCCTTTTTAGGGTCGTTGTCAAATTCTTGCAAACGACGTAACAATGCCTCGCGATAAGCAGGTTTGCTTACTGTTGCTATTTTTTCAGCATCAAATTTTGCATTTACGCTTTCTTCTTTTACAACATACTGTTTTTGACTACCATATACTGTTTCCAAATGCAGTTGTCCACGTGGCGTTTGTTGTGTTTTTTTGTTTACGCCTCTTTTTCTTTTCGTAAAGTTGATATTCTGTGTTGTAACTTTATTTTTTGCTTTTATCGAAATCAAGGTGTTTTCCAAATGGTACTTGGCTTCGGCACGAAAATCGTTCAACGGTATTGGCGGATAAAAACGCAATTTATTTCTATGGTCTCTATACAAATAATTCTTTTCAATACCCAAAACATCTCTTGTGTTCAGTAGCATGTCTTCTGTTGTAATTGCAAAATTATCGTATTCTTCTTCTTCTGTGTTGGATATACTTTGGTTTTTATCAGTTCTGCGTGCATTAAGATTATTGAGATATTGAATAAATTGACGTTTGGTAAAAGCCACAGTCAAAGCATCCATCGCATGGTGACGATGGTCATTGCGTTTTGTCCAATCATTTATTTGTCTTATTCGATATCCTTCTTCATTGGTAAATTCTGTAGTCAAACCGAGGTTTTTGTATTTTTCCCAGTTTAATTCTTTCATAACATCTATTAATTGCCAGTCTTCGCGCAATCGATCGGTAATAGCACCTGTTGTGGAAACAACAACTTTTACCAAATCACTTAGCATTGTTTTTGCATATTTTGCAATATATTGTGTGTTACGAATATCACGTTCGATAAAACCGCTCGGAATATCTTTTTCCTGCATTTTTAGTTTGTTGTATTTGGCACGTGACAGTACTCCGGTTTTATAAAGTTTTTCAATACGATTTAAATAGTTTTCCATACTATTCTCATTGTTTGTTTCTCCGTATTTTTCTTTTACAAAATCGCACGCCGTAGCATTTCCTTTCTCAATATTTATACTGCGGAGTTCTAATGTTTTGTTGGAAAAGCTATCATCAAAAAGTCGCGATTGCGGAATAATATGTTCAACATCAAAATCTCCACTAAACAATGTTGTAGGCGAAATATATGTGTTAGAATATAGTGTGTGATATCCGTTGTCTTTCAATTCTTCGTAAAGTTTATAACGGATAATGTCATTTCTGCTAATATAAGTAAGATTGAAGGGTGGTTTTGATAAAATTTCCCTATATTGTTTGTGCATACGGGTAGATTCTTCAATTGACTTTGTTAACTCTTGACGTTCTTTTGCATTTTTTTTCAATTCACGAGCCAGTTCAATGCGGATTTCATCAGGTTTTCCTAATTGAGGGTCTGCAATAATTGCATTAACCACATGAACCATTTGATTAAGTATTTTCTCAACCACAGGATTGCGTAAAGAGTTTTTCGGAAGAATTTCAAGACGGTCTTTGTATATCATATTTTCTAATTCTTCTTTGGTCAATGAACTTGCGGAATGTCTGTAGCCTGCATATTCACATGAAATATCGTATTTATTACCCTCTTTTAGATATGGGAAAATCTTGCGAATAGCTTTTGCCGACAAAGAACCATAATCGTCCTGAAAAGTTATATTTGCTAGAATAGCAGCATATTCCTTTTCAAATCCGTAGAGGTTTGTTATTTTATTAATCAGATTTTCATTTCCTGTTTTAGAATTGTCCCCCTCAAAGGAATATAGCAAATGCCAAAGTTTATACATTGGGTCATTATCCAAATTATCTGTATCGGAATTAAATCGTATAATGTCGGTATTGTATCCTAAACCGGAAAAAATTTGTTCTACATTTTCCAAAATTTCAGAGGCTGATTTTTTCAAATCGAGTATATGTCCCGTTTGTTCAATAATATCTCTGTAGGCAGCAAAAAGTTTTGCTTGTGTTAAATTGCCTTGAACTTCTTTAAAATTCAAATCCAATTCTTGCGGATTGTCAAACAGCAACTTTAAGATGTCCGATTTGGTAAGTTTTTCTTTAATAGACAATTCAGTAGCAAGCAATTCTTTTTCTTCCTGATAAAGTTCACGTTTTCCATAAATTAGCAATGGGTCCTCTTGGTTTGTAAAAAGAGAAAGGCTATGCTCTTTTTTCTTTTTTGATTTTCTGCCTTTGCCTGAAACTTCTAAATTATTCAATGTTTGCCAAATCTTAAATTCTTGAAACAAAGGCGATGAACGGGGAATGACACGACTTCCAACAGTTTTTATTTTCTTTTTGCCGTCAATTTCAACCTCAATTTGCCTGCTTTCAAATTCACAAAAACCGATTAAACCTTTTTGGCTTTTCAGTCGGCGTTGGTAAAAAATAATTACATCGCGGATTTCCTTTTTCAATTCTTCGGTCAGTTCTTTTTTGTGAAACTCGGCCTGTTTTTCCCAAATGATATTGAATTCATCCAAATAGTCCTGCCGGTAAAACACCATATTCTTAAGGCTTGCGTTTGGGTTTTGAGCCAATACGGCCATTTGATATTGTCCAACGGTTTGTTTGTTGAAGTACAACTCTTTGCTTCTATCGGAAATTGCACCAAGATAGCCGCTTGAATTGTTGATTTGTCCGTTAATTTTTTGTAGAACAACCGCTAAACTTTCCAAATCCAATTTTTCAGAAAGAGCTTTTGTCCGCCACGCAAAATTTTCTTTTTTTAATTCTTCACCTTTGGTTGTTCTTGGTATGCCCACAATATTAAATGGTTCTTTGCAAATAGTCCAAGTTGCTTTTTCACTCTTTTCGCGTAAATTTTCTTTCAGTTTATCTGTTAAGATTTCAGAATAAAATTCTTGTTGTTTTGCCCAAATTCTATTAAATTCTTCTTGTAAATCAGAGCGATAAAACTCGGGTAATTGTTTTTTCCCTTGCTCCATAAGTTGCAGGCAATATTGTCCCGGCGTAAGATCTTTTTCGTATAGTAGTTTGGCTACCTCCATTCCATCAATCAGTACGCCTTCTTCTTCGGCTCCTTTTGCTTTACGGTTGCTTTTATAACCTCGTTTTTTGTTAATCATTAGAAGTACACGGGCAAATTGTTCTAATGTAATTTCTTCCGTAACTGCTTTTGCTCTTAAACGATAGGTTTCAAAGGTTGTGTAATTGCCGTTTTCCGACAAAATGGGTTCGTCTGTAATAAAACCATTTTCTTTTAAAATTTCAATTAGGTTTTCACGTCGAAGTTTGTATCGCTGAAGATTGCGACGCTTACCGCGCTTCATTGTGCGGTCGGCATTGGTTGTAATGCTTTTACCTTTTTCAAAATTCTTCTGCTCGTCAACCGTCAAAGGATTTACCCTAACACCGAGCATTATAATTGATGATTTCTCATTTTCATTTTCAGCTTCGTTTACCAATGCCCACCCAATTGAGTTTGTGCCTAAATCCAAGCCTAAAATCTTTTTCATAGTTAAGTGATGTTTGTAAGTTGTATGTTATAAGGGTATAAAAGTAATATGTTTACGGAGATAATTATTAAAAATAATTTGAAAAAGTTAACTTTTAATAAAAACATGTATATTTGCCGCTGAAATTTTTGATGCAAATCACAATAAGGATGAATCCGTTGTGAGAACATTTAAAGCGGCCCGTGCCTTAGCATGGGTCGTTTTTTTTCCATTCTGCTTATTGCACATCTTCCAAGAAATATAATCGGGATGCTTACGATTACAGCATTAGAACAGACATTAGTTGAAATAAAAATTGGATCTTTAGGAACTACTTTAGGATGATCAGCAATGATTCAACACAAAATAGGATTTCGATAGATCATTCAAGGTTTGTACTGCTCAGCGGTCATTTTAGCCTGACTACGGTGGCTCCACTTCCTCCCCTTTCAATATGTTCGTCTTCTATATGAATCACTTCGTCAATCGAGCGTAAGTTATCTCTTACCACTTTCCTTAAAATGCCATCACCTTTTCCATGGATAATCTTTACCTCTTTTATGTTGAGCAAAAGTGCTTCATCCATGTATTGAATTACAGCCGTTGCAGCTTCTTCAGCGCGCATTCCTCTCACATCGAGAGTTACGCTGAAGTTTGCCATTCGTGTATTAAGTTCATTAAAAATATTCTCCCCGCCTCTCTTTTTTATCATAACCTGTTGATAAAACTCCTCCTCTCCCACATTTACTAATTTTTCGAGCTTCGCACGCATCATTATACTGCCAAAACTCACTATCGCTTCGCCTCCTGTTATTTCTATCACCTCGCCAACAGTTTGCTGTGGCAAGATACGCACACGGTTTCCTACTAAAATTTTCGTATCCTCTTTAGCGCTTTTCTCTTTTTTCGATCGGGCAATTACGGCCTTAGTTTGCTCAACAGGTTTCGCCTCTGACTTCTTCTGCGGCTCAGCTAAAATCCGTTCGGACTCAACCTTAAGCTTTTCTCTTATCTTTTTTGTTCTCTCCTTTGCAGCCTGCGCCTCTTTTATCTCCCTAATGGTATTCTCCACCAACTTATTGCTATCAGCAATTATCCTTTGCGCCTCAGAACGGGCATCGCTCAGCGTCTTTTCTTTTGTCTCAATAAGTTTGGCGGTAAGCTCATCATATTTCGACTTTGCCTCATTCATTTGCTTTTCAGCTTCATTTAAGCTCTGTTGTTTTTGTGTCAGTTCTTTTTTTTCGAGTTCGAGTTGTTGCAGTTGCTGTTCGAACTTTATTTGCGTCTTACCGATTTTACGTTCGGCATTTCGAAGGATAAACCAGGGGAATCCTGTTTTTTTTGCAATTTCAAAAGCAAATGAGCTGCCTGGGTTTCCAATTTGTAAGCGGTATAGCGGCCTCATCTCTCTTGTATCAAACAGCATAGCGCCATTGATAAGTCCGGGCGTTTTACCTGCCAGATGTTTTAAATTGGCATAATGGGTAGTAATAACTCCAAATGCACCTTTGTTATTCAGATGCTCGAGGATAGCTTCAGCGATGGCGCCTCCAAGTTGTGGCTCTGTGCCGCTACCAAACTCATCAATCAGGAAGAGGCTGTTCTTGTTCGCCTTAAGCGCAAGATGTTTCATATTGCGCAAATGTGAGGTATAGGTGCTCAGGTCGTCTTCGATAGACTGCTCATCGCCGATATCTATAAAAATATCTTTAAAAACACCCGTTTTGGAATTATCATCCATAGGGACGAGCAGGCCGCATTGCAGCATATATTGAATCAATCCGGTCGTTTTCAGGCACACCGACTTACCACCTGCATTAGGTCCGGAAATTATTAAAATCCTATTCTCTTTATTCAACAATATATCAAGCGGTTCGACATGTTTTTTCTGTTTCTGGTGAACGAGAAATAACAACGGATGTAATGCTTTTCGCCAGTCAATCAACGGTTCATTGCTCATAAATGGCTTCGTACCATTGATTTTGCCGGCCAGAAGCGCTTTAGCACGGATGAAGTCAATCAATCCTAAAAACCGATACCCTTCAATAAGCTCTTCGATTTTTGGACGCAGATTATCAGTAAAAGAGGTTAAAATACGAATGATCTCTCGCTTTTCAGCGTTCCGAAGTTCGAGTATTTCATTATTTGCATCAAGGGCTTCGGCAGGCTCAATATATACTGTTTGTCCGGTTGCCGACTCATCATGTACAAAACCTCTTATCTTTCGCTTATTGGCGGCAGGCACAGGGATAACCATCCTCCCATTGCGGATTGTTATTTCATCGTTCGGGTTAAGCCAGCCACTCTTTTTCGCAGTTACTAAAACCTGGCGCACTGCCTTTTCAATTTCGCCGGAAAGCTTAATAAGTCGTTGCCTTATATCTCTCAAAGTCTCGGATGCAGTATCTTTAACATTCCCCTTTTCGTCAATGATACTGTATATTTCGTTCAGAATAACCCTATCAACCCTTTTATCCTCAACCAGCTCCGAGAGTAATGTATATTTGGCGCTGTCAAGCTTTTGCAGATACACAATTACCTCGTTGAGCGATTCGAGGGAGCTTTTCAGGTCGAACAGCTGTTCCTGCAAAATATAGGTTCCCGACAGCCTTATACGTTGTAATTCAGGTATTAAATTGAAATAATTTTGAGCGGGAAAGGGTTGTTCGTACTTCAGGATTTCCAAGAATTCGAATACCTGACTCACTTTTCGCTCTATCCGGTTAAAGACCGTTTCGAACCTCATTTTTTCCACATACTCCTTCCCCATACTGCTTACACACATATCAACAAGCATCTGCCGGATATGATCGAAACCGATTTTCTCTTCAAAATTTGGTGGGAATATCACTATAATTATTTTTTACAAAAATAGACAAACCCAGATTAAAAATTTGACAATAGTTAAACGATTGGATATTTATAATCCAACGAAATGAGAATTGCAAAATATAAACATTAAAACGAGGTTTACCCTATTATTCATCAAGTCTGTTATCCTTCTATCTCAAACTCATCATCAATATCAGCGCTTTCGAGTTCGGGAAAAACCTCTGCAGATTCATCATTTGGTAATGCCATCACATCTCTTAATTTGCGGTTTATTGCATTTGTACGCGTTCCTTTGAGCTGCTCTATGGTTTGCCCTGCTGTAGTTATTTGTTTATGAGCTCTATCGAGCATGCCGCCAAATTTTGCAAATTCAGTTTTTACTGCTGAAAGAATATTCCACACTTCGCTGCTACGTTTTTGGATGACTAGCGTGCGAAAACCCATCTGCAAGCTGTTCAGTATAGCGGCAAGGGTTGTCGGGCCGGTTACAATGATTTTAAACTCGTGGTGCAGTTGATCAAAAAGTGCAGAACGCCTAATTACCTCGGCATAAATGGCTTCGAAGGGGAGGAACATAATAGCAAAATCGGTTGTATTTGGCGGGTCTATATACTTGTCGCGAATATCTTTAGCCATTTTTTTGATTACATTTTCCATATTCCGGTTTGCAATTTCAATTGTTGCCGGATCTCCGGTTTCGAAGGCATCAATAAGATGTTCGTAGGTCTCTTTAGGAAATTTAGCATCAATGGGGAGATAGACTACATTTTGATTCTCTTCTTTACCGGGCAGCCTGATGGCAAACTCAACACGTTCACTGCTTCCCTTTTTGGTTACCACGTTGGCATCATACTGTTCGGGGGCAAGCATCTGTTCCAGGAGCATCGAAAGCTGCACTTCTCCTATTCCTCCACGTATCTTCACATTGCTAAGTACCTTTTTAAGCCCGCCAACATCTTGGGCAAGATTTTTCATCTCGCCCAACCCCTCCTGTACAGCCTGCAACTGCTTACCGACAGTTTCAAACGACTGGCTAAGACGCTCGTTCAATGTCTTCTGCAGCTTCTCATCTACAGTGTTGCGCATTTGCTCTAACTTTTTCTCAGTCGTTTCAACTAACTCTTTCTGCTGATTTTCAACTAACCTCAACCTCTCTTTCAGCTTCTCTTCCAAATTATTAAACTTCTGTCTTAACTCCTCGGTAAGCTGCCCGAATTTCTCGCGTTGCAATTCGTTGAACGATTTAACATTTTTATCAAAAGCATCCTGAAACTCCCTGATCTCCTTCCTAACCTCCTCTCGCATCTGCAAATTGTCCGCCTTAGTTCGATCGGCAACCTCCTTCATTCTTTCCTGAACCTGTGTAAAGTTTTTATCTAACTGTAAAATCAACTGGTTGGAAAACTCCAAAAATTTAGCACCCAATTCCTCACGGTTTTCTTTGTTAAGCCTGCCGCTCTCCTCCCGATTGATCCTGAAATCCTCTTTCAAACCATTTTCAAGCTTTTGCAACTCAGTTTGAAGCTCACCAACTTTAAAGATAAGTTTTAAAAAGTCATCGTTTTTCTTAGGCCTGAAAACAAAGAATAAAACAACAATTAGGATGTTCAAAAAAATTATGGCAATAAGTAAAGTTGTGGTCATACAGGTAAGTTTTTAAAAAAATTTCTCGTAACAAATCTACAAGTAAAAATCCTAAATCAACCAATTATCTCAAAATAAGGCGGTAAACATTTCAATATCAACGCTGTTATTCTATCAAATCTTCCTTGACGTAGGAGCTATTGTCCTGCTAAGCAAAAATATTTTCATTTTGCTTTCGTTTGGACGTTTAACATTAGATGAACGTTTAAAATCATAATTATTTATGAAAATTGGTTTTCATTTACATCACATTGATAATAAGCTGAAATTTGCTTTTCTTATTATTTTTCTGTGTTTCAACACTTTTGTATTTTCACAAGCTGACAAAGCCCGTAAAACTACCCAGAAATTTTCCACCACGTTACAACTCATTGAATTTGGATATGTTGACAGTATTGACTCTCCCGATCTTGTAGAAAAAGCCATTATTGCCATGCTTAAGGAGCTTGATCCTCATTCAGCATACATTAAAGCAGAAGATGTCAAACGATTAAACGAGCCGTTGGAAGCGGAATTTGATGGTATAGGAGTTACCTTTCAATTATTCAACGATACTATCCTTGTCATTGCCCCTGTTCCTGGAGGGCCTTCGGACAAACTCGGTATTCTGGCCGGTGATAAGATAATAAAAATCAACGGTGAAGACGCATTCGGTAAGAAGATTAATAATGAGTATGTTATGAAACTTCTTAGAGGTAAAAAAGGCACCTCTGTTGATGTTTCTATTTTAAGAAGTGGCAAAGATGAGTTAATTGATTTTACCATTGTAAGAGACAAGATACCTATCAATAGTATTGATGCCACCTACATGGCAGCTCCCGAAATCGGCTATATTAAGCTAACGCGTTTTGCAAAATCGTCAGTGCAAGAGTTTAATGAATCTCTTTCAAGACTTAGGGCTCAAGGGATGAAAGATCTTATACTTGATTTAAGAGGAAACACAGGTGGGTATCTTAACATTGCTGTTGATCTGGCCGACCAATTTCTGTCGGATAAAAAAATGATCGTTTACACCGAAGGGCTTCGTTCGCCAAAGCAAGAGTTTTTCTCCACCGGCTCCGGCGATTTTCTGAGAGGAAAGCTTATAGTACTTATCAACGAAAGCTCGGCCTCAGCAAGCGAAATTGTTTCAGGCGCTGTTCAAGACTGGGACAGAGGATTGGTTGTTGGCCGGCGCTCATTTGGTAAAGGGTTAGTACAACGTCCCTTCAACCTACCCGATGGAGCAATGATTAGGCTGACAACAGCGCGATACTATACTCCATCAGGCCGATGCATACAGAAGCCATACGAGCATGGAGAAACAGAAGAGTATTACAAAGACCTGACAAAACGACTTGAAAGTGGCGAATTAGTAGATTCCAACTCAATAGAGTTAGCCGATTCGTTGAAGTATTTTACTTCGAACGGCAGAGTTGTTTATGGAGGAGGTGGAATAATACCCGACATCTTCACTCCCATTGACTCGACCAGATTTTCAGATTTCTACTCCGACTTGGTGCGAAAAGGTATTTTTAATACATATAACCTAAACTACCTTGAAAAAAACAGAAAGAGAGTATTAAAAGAGTATCCGAATGTTGAAAGTTTTAAGGAAAAATTTATTGTAACAGATGAAATGTACGCGGATTTCCTCGATCTGGCAAAAGAGAAAAACGTTGAACGTAAAGAGACCGAAAAATACTACTATCCCGATAACGACCTCAAAATTCAGATCAAGGCTTTGATTGCCCGTAATTTGTGGGACACGAATGCCTATTTCAGGCTGATAAACGAGCTTGATGACGAATTGAATGTTGCTGTTGATCTTATGCAGTCGGGCAAAGCATTTACTGATTTAAACCTACATTAAAATTAAAATATAATAATCACTAATTAACACACACAAAAATGAAGTTATTAGAAAATAAAAAAGCTTTGATAACCGGTGGTTCACGCGGTATTGGCAGAGCCATAGCGATTGCTTATGCAAAACAAGGCGCCGATGTTGCCATCTCCGACCTAATGGTTGATGAAGATGCAATAGATGTGGTTAAAGAAATTGAGAGTTATGGCGTTAAAGGAAAAGCTTACGCCTCGGATGCTAGCTCTAACGAAGCTTCCGAGTCCCTTATCAACGAAGTTGTAAAAGATTTTGGTCAGATTGATATTCTGGTAAATAATGCCGGAATAACACGTGATAATCTTTTGTTACGCATGTCGGAACAAGACTGGGACCTTGTAATCAAGGTAAACCTGAAATCAATTTTTAACATGACTAAAGCTGTTCAACGGGTTATGTTAAAACAGCGTAATGGCTCAATTATCAACATGAGCTCAGTAGTGGGGCTTTCAGGTAATGCCGGACAATCCAACTACAGCGCTTCCAAGGCCGGCCTTATTGGATTTACCAAATCCATAGCACAGGAGTTAGGCTCTCGTGGTGTCCGTTGCAATGCCATTGCGCCAGGCTTTATCGAAACTGCCATGACCAACAAGCTATCGGATGAGGTACGCGAAAACTGGATTAAAGGAATACCTCTGCGCCGATCGGGTAAGCCTGATGATGTGGCAAACATTGCAATTTTCCTTGCATCGGAGCTATCGTCATACGTTACTGGTCAGGTGATCAGTGTGGACGGCGGAATGCACATGTAAAAGGTTTAAATCATATTTTTAAAGATCAAATTGGTGAACATTGCTACCGAATATCCGGCGTGGTTAATCATTTTCTGCTTACTGGCAGGATTGGCGTACAGTGCGTTATTGTATTATAAAAATAAAAAAGAAGAATTTAACGCATTGACACTCGGCATTTTATCAGCTTTTAGGTTTATAGCAGTAGCCGTAATCGCCTTTCTCTTACTCTCGCCAATGCTCAAAAGTCATTTCCGTAATTTCGAAAAACCAATACTCATCCTTGCACAGGACAACTCCGAATCACTAATTATAGGTAAAGATTCAGCCTTTTACCGTAACGACTACCCAAAGGAATTCCTAAAGTTAGTGGATGAACTTCAAAAAGAGTACACTGTAAGAACTTACAATTTTGGCCATAAAGTGAGTGAAGAACTGACTTTCGATTATACGGATCAACAAACTGATATCTCCGAACTTTTTGAGGAGATAAACACACGATATTCCAATCGTAATGTTGGAGGTATGTTATTGGCCACTGACGGCCTGTATAATAGAGGCATCAATCCGGTGTATAGCGCTGAAAAGTTGAAATTTCCAATCTTCGCGGTAGCTTTAGGCGATACAAGCGTTAGAAAAGATATCTTTATACGAAAGATAAATTATAACCGTATTGCTTTTAAAGGTAATGAGTTCCCGATCGAGGCAATTGTTGGGGCTAACCTGTGTAATGAAGAAAATAGCATACTCACTGTAAGTTATGGTGGAGCAATACTTTTTTCAAAAAACATAAACTTCAACTCTAACCATTTCAACGAGACTGTTCACATCACCCTAAATGCCGAGAAGGCAGGATTGCAACGTTATCGTATAAGTGTGAGGCCCATCGAAGGAGAGATAAGCTTACAAAATAACAGTCAGGATATTTTTATTGAGGTGTTGGACACAAAACAAAAAATCATCATTCTCTCTCAATCGCCGCACCCCGACATTGCAGCGCTGAAAGAGGCTATTGAAAGCAACTGGGCTTACGAGGTAACACACTCTTTGTCTAACCAGTTTTCAGGAAACATCGGTGAATATAACCTGATCATATTACATCAACTGCCCGGCGGGCGGGATGACATTAGCAGGATCATCACTGAAGCCAACAAACAGGCAGTGCCATTACTTTTTATCCTCGGTTCTCAATCCAACCTCGTACAATTCAACAAATCCGGGGCGGGAATAGAAATACAGGCGCAAAAGGAACTATTCAACGAATCACTGCCCTCGCTTAACAAGGAGTTTTCGCTGTTTACCATTAGTGATGATGTACTCAAAGCAATAGAGATGTTTCCACCGCTGATAGCGCCATTCGGTGAGATAAAAACACAGGTCTCGGCAAATACTCTCTTCAATCAACAAATCGGATCGCTTGTAACCGGCTACCCTTTAATTGTTTTCAACCAGACTTTGGATAACAAAACAGGGGTTATTGCAGGGGAAGGAATCTGGCGATGGCGGCTTATCAATTTTCAAAAATATGGAAACCACAACGCTTTTAATGAACTTTTGTCGAAAATAATACAGTACCTTGCAGTAAAGGCTGATAAAAGCTTTTTCAAAGTAACAGGTCAAAATATTTTTATGGAAAATGAAGCCATCCTCCTTGACGCCGAAGTTTACAACCAGAGTTACGAGCTTATTAATACTCCGGATGTAGAGATCACCTTAAAAAATAGCGTTGGCGACACATACAATTTCCTGTTCGGAAAAACCTCCAATGCATATCAATTAAATGCTGGTATCCTTCCGATTGAAGATTATACTTATGAGGCAACAGTGAGAGTAGGCGAAAAGCTATACCGTAGCCAAGGCGAGTTCACCGTTTCGCCTGTCAACATCGAAGCGATAAACACAGTAGCCGATCACAACCTGCTTTACCGGTTAACCTCAAAATATCAGGGCGAATTGATTTATCCCGAACAACTCTCCACATTTACCAAAATGATAAAAGCACGTGATGATGTACGAACAGTAGTATATACCGAAAAAAAATTTAGTGGATTAGTTAATATATTCGGCATTTTTATTTTTATAGTAGCCCTGCTAACGGCTGAATGGTTTATTAGAAAAAGAAGCGGATCATATTAATATCTTATTTTAGTTTTAATGCGAACTCAATTATTGATCTGAAATGAGGTAAGAAACGATAAGATTTAATTTCAAACCTATTAATTTTTCACTAACTCTTTAATCACAAAACCCAATATTTCACCTTCCATAAATAACAAACACTTCTAAACTGTGGTTGAAACACTTTTTTTAGTAATAATTGTTTTTATAGTCTTTGATTTTATTATTGAACAGCTACTTGCTTACCTCAACTCTACTCGTTTCAGCGAAGTACTGCCTGAGGAAGTGAAAGGTATCTATGACGAAAAAGAGTACATCCGTTCGCAACAATACCTGAGATTAAATAATAAATTCAGCATTTTATCCGACAGTGTCTCATTTATAATTTTACTTGCGGTACTGTTTTTTAGTGGATTTGGATGGCTCGATCATGTAGTAAGACAATGGAGCGATAATGAGATATGGCAATCGCTTTACTTTTTCGGGATAATTGCTTTTGTTTCAGATATTATTTCTACACCATTTTCAGTCTATCACACTTTTGTGATTGAAAGTAAATTTGGGTTCAACAAAACCACTTTGAAAACTTTTGTTTTGGATAAAATCAAAGGGTGGATTATTGGAATTATCATTGGTGGGGGTCTATTAGCGTTGATTGTTTTTATATTTCAATCTACCGGCCATTGGTTTTGGATATTGGCTTGGGGCTTAATTACTCTTTTCAGCATTTTCATGTCCATGTTTTACTCCAACCTTATTGTACCACTGTTCAACAAGCAAAAGCCACTTGAGGAGGGCGATCTGCGAACGGCCATCGAAGAGTTCTCAAAAAAAGCGGGTTTTAAACTAAAGGACATATACGTTATTGATGGCTCGAAAAGATCGGCTAAAGCCAACGCCTACTTTACCGGCTTTGGACCAAAAAAACGAATTGTGCTTTACGACACATTGATTGAAAACCATACTATTGATGAATTGGTAGCCGTTCTGGCTCACGAGATAGGGCATTATAAGAAAAAACACATATTAACGGGTATGGCAATGGGCATTGTTCAAACGGGAATAATGCTTTTTATCTTTTCCATTTTCATTAGCAATCCGATACTATCACAAGCGCTTGGAGCTGCTCAAGGGAGTTTTCATGTAGGAGCGCTTGCCTTTGGTATCCTTTACAGCCCGGTTATGCTGATTTTAGAAATTGCAACAAATGCTGTTTCGCGCAAACACGAATTTGCTGCCGACCGATACGCCGCACTCAATTTTAATAAACAAAGTTTGAAAGAGGCCTTAAAAAAATTATCGGTAAAAAACTTAAGCAACCTACGTCCTCATCCATCGGTAGTTTTTGTTAAATATTCACATCCCCCCTTGTTAGCACGGTTGGCAGCAATA
>JAAYWF010000237.1 GCA_012516825.1 Lentimicrobium sp.
AAATTGCCCTGCCACACAAGGCTGCCTGTCCAACGATTTGTGAAATCTGTCGGAGGGTTTGTCTTTTTTGAAAAATAAGTTGCGAGGCATTGATTGTTGAATTATAGGATATTAAGTATAAAAATGGGGGTGAGCAAATGTACAAAAAATTTAAATCCGTATTAATCAATTAAAAGCCCTGTGTTAACTCTTTACGTCATGGGCATTTTTAGATTCGGCTTATCTTAGTAGCGTAATTGATCCTTTGATTGTTCTCTTGGTAAGTCCTTCGAGTTGGATTTCAAACACATCGCAAACATAAAAATATACTCCCTCGCTACAGTTTCTGTTGTTTTGTTGGTTTTTGCCGTCCCATTGAAACCATGGATCGGTGGTTTGGTAAACGATTCTTCCCCAACGGTTGAAAATGATGAGATTAATTCTTTCGACCGAAGTAAATTCAAAGGCTTTAAACCTATCATTATAAGTGTCGTCGTTGGGAGTAAATACATTGGGTAGTCGGTATGTGCCACATTCGCTGATATCAACGCATTGGATATTACTCATCTGACTTTGATTTCCTGCTGAGTCCACGGCAATTACTCCATAACATCCTGCAATCGAGAAAAGGTTTTTATGAGTATAGTTAGTTGTGAATGGGTCATCAATTGAATCGAGTAATACTAATTCACCCTCTTGTTGTGGAGAATAAAATATCAGGTATTTGGCAATATCAGTCGGGCAGCCGGATGGATTATACCATGTCAGTATATTTTCCACCGCATCGCAGTTGGTGGTTGTTTCAAGCAATTGAGCGCAAGGCGGATCAATATCAATAGGCGTTTCCGAAACTATTTGCGAGAAATTGATGATTGGACTAACAATTGACTGTATTGAGTAATAGCCTGTGCTACGAACAAAATACGTATAATTCTCTCCATTTATAAGATCTGAATCGCGATAGTTGTTGTTAGCGCTAAGGCCAATTGAGTCGTATTCAAGTGTTTCCGGATTTTGCCTGAATATCAAATAGAAGTCATTATCCCACGGAACGTTGACATCCCAATTGAGAGTAAGAGTTCTATCGGAAGGTTCTATTTTTAGAAATATTGATTGCGCCGTATGTGTTGAGCCAATGAAAACTCGATTGGTAAAGGGTTCACTGTATAGGTCAACTTTGTAGAGATAACTGTTTTTCGTAGTGTTTAATTCTTTGTCAATGAAAATGGTATCGTTGATGCTCAATGTCGAATCGCAAACGGAAAATGAATTTGGGCTATCGGTTGTGGCTCTTTGTATAATGTAATGATATGGAGCAGGGTATAAAATGGTGTCCAACTCGGTAGGTTTCGACCATGCCACAAATATTTCACCCGCACTTTGCGAGGTTACTTCCACAGAAACATTGGTGATGATTGGTATATCTCTTTTCAGGCTGGCACAAGCCTCTTGTGATGCGATGCTTTTACCGCCGTCAGAAAAAAGAGTAACTACCATATAGCAGTAATCAATGCCATGTATTAGACCTGTGCCGTTGTTGGTGTCAATAAATGTAGTGTCGGATATGTTAAGCGTTTCGCCTATTTTTTGATATCCGGTATAGTTGGGGACTCCAGTTTCACAATGTTGAGGTTGATAGCCATAGAGGCCGTTTCGCCGGTATATCTCATATTTAAGAGCTTGTGTGCATAATGCTTTTTGCCAGCTAAGATGTATTGAGTTACCAACCGATGAGGTGCTTAAATTTTCAGGCCCCGGGCTTATTACTTCTATGTTTACTGTTTTAATATCAACTAATTGAGGAAAGTTTAACGAGTCTTTTGCGGTAAACACTATTTGATAGGGTTGTAGTTGAACGTGTGAACATGCTGGAGTCCATGTAAAGGTAGATTGTACACTTCCTTTTCCCGATGCTGAAGGGAAAGATGCCGGATTTTCAGGTAAAATTAGTGGGCCGCCCAACGCATGGAGCGAAAGCCAGTCATTATCAGGATCGGTGGCGGAAACGGTAAACGAGAGCGTCTCGCCAACAACTACACAATCGTCCTGTAACGGTGAAATAATAGGAGGCTGATTACTACAAGCTGTGATTGCAATTTGCATGTCGCGGGTTACATAACCGATCCTAACCCCATAGCGCCATTCTTCAATAAGGAAAGCAATGTTATACTCGCCTTGCATCAGAGGCTTATCCCAAATAATGGTGCCTGAAAAAGGGTCTATCTCAAAAGTTGTCGGAATTTGTGTGTTTACTTGGTTGGGGAAAATATAGCCAGGGATAGGTAATCCGCCTTCTCCCCGACATATTGTTAACTTGTAAGAAAGGCTGTCGCCGTCAATATCATAGGCTGCCGGATTATGCATATAAATGCTGTTTACGCAACCTTTATCAATAGGAGCTGCCAAAAGCTGAACAGAATTATTAGGGCCAAGAAACGGATTGATGACTAACTCCGTTTGTAAAAAAAATGGTACATTAACCGAATTGGGGATATTTAAAACGCCATAATTTCGGTTAGGGTCCTCTAAACTTATTGTATATGATCCTTGACCGGGAAATGTATGTACTATGCCATCATACTCATTGCGGCTAATGTTGTTGGGCAGATCAATCTTTTTGGTACGTTGCACTATTGACGAAGAGCCATCTCCCCAATTTATAGGTAATTCGGGACGGTCGGCCGGGCTTGGTGTGTAAGTATAGGTAACGATTTTGAATTCATATTTCAGATCGGAAATTGCAGTATAGGTGATTTCCCCTGCGCGTTGGTGCGTACCTAAAACGGCAAGGCTCAAAAAGAAAAATGACAAAAAAAATAGAATCTTTCGCATCTAAAAATCAACCGTTAGCAAGATTTCCAAAAGTAGGATTTTCTGAATACTATGATAAAAATAAAATTTTAAACCCGCTCGGAAAAGTGATCTTAACTACAAATCCATGAATTTTTGAAAAACTTTGTTCTCAGGGCGGATTCAATTATTAAATATCAATATGTACTCTTCTAACGAAAAATACTGTTGTTTTATTCAAACGAGATTATGAGTTGTTTGGTTTATTTAATTTTGTAACCTCGATTCTAAGCAGAAATCTTCTATTAGTATGTATAGCGAAGAGGAACATAATGAGATAAGTAATAAATACAATGAACTCATTGGGTGTTGGAAGGCTCAACCTGATAAAGGCGAGTTGGAGATGATAAATAAGGCCTTCGATCTCGCTGTACATGTTCATAGTACGATGCGACGCCGTTCTAAAGAGCCTTATGTCTATCATCCTATTGAGGTGGCAATAATTTGCGCTAAAGATATGAGGCTTGATGCCATCTCCATTGCCTGCGCTCTTCTTCACGATGTAGTGGAAGATACTGAGGTTACCATAGAAGACATTCAGACCATTTTCAACCAACAAATAGCAACGATCATAAGTGGGCTTACAAAAATTAAAGATGTATTAGATGATAGCACCCGCTCGATGCAGGCCGAGTATTTTAAACAGATAATCCTTTCCTTGAGTAACGATATGCGGGTGATCATGATCAAAATGGCTGACCGGCTACATAATATGCGAACATTAGAACACATGAGCCGCGACAAACAACTGAAAATAGCCTCAGAAACCCTTATGTTGTACGCTCCTTTTGCTTATCGGATGGGACTTTACAATATAAAAACAGAATTGGAAGACCTGTCGCTCAAATATACTGAACCCGAATTTTACAATCATATTTACAAGCAGCTTGAAAATACCGAACCTAATCGTTCAAAGTTCATCATGCAGTTTGTAAAGCCCATTGAGGAGATATTGAGCAAAACAGAGATAAAACATCAGATTCAGGTAAGAACCAAGTCGTTGTATGGCATTTATCAGAAAATGTCGCAGCAAAATATCTCTTTTGATGAGGTGTATGATATTTTTGCAATTAGGATAATTCTCGATGTTGATATAGAACAAGAGCGATTGGAATGTTGGAAAGTCTATTCGCTCATTACTGAAATTTATAAACCGAAACACGACAGACTGCGCGATTGGATATCCATCCCTAAAGCTAATGGGTATGCTGCTCTTCATACTACCGTGATGAGCAAAACAGGGAAATGGGTGGAGGTTCAGATAAAATCAAACCGAATGCATGAGATTGCTGAAACAGGCTTCGCCTCTCATCACTATTATAAAAACATTACTGATGAAAACAAAGTAATAGAGGAGTGGCTGAATAGAATCAGAGATCAATTTCAAAATGCAGATAATGATGCGCTTAGTTTTCTTGACGACTTTAAACTTGATATATACTCTGACGAGATTTATACCTTTACACCAAAGGGGGACATGATAAAATTACCCGTCAACTCCTCGGCCCTTGATTTTGCTTACGCAATTCACACCGAAATAGGCAATCGGAGCATTGGCGCCAAAGTAAACCTGACATTAGTGCCGCTCAAACATACTTTAACAAGCGGGGATCAGGTGGAAATTATTACATCTAAAAAACAAACCCCTTTGCCGGAATGGCTCAATTATGTTATAACAACAAAAGCAAAATACCATATTAAAGAGGCGCTTAAGATTGAAAAGAAGAAGCATTATTCGGATGGTAAGCAAAAGTTGAATGAGCTGTTTGAAACTGTTGGAATAGAATTTAGTAAACAGAATATCAAGAAGTTAAAAGACTTTATTAAGATTGAAAGTCTTATAGACCTTTATTATGAAGCTGACGTGGGTCGAATTGATCTTAACGATCTGAAAAGATGTTGGAACATTGCAGAGAGAACTCCATGGTTTAGCTCATTCATACCTTTTATTAGAAGTAAAGCCCAAGTTGAAGATAAGCATGAAGAATCTTTGGCTGAACGAATAAGAAACAAGCCGGAAGAGGTTGTGCTTGGCGAGTCGGTAAATACCGATTATAAAATTGCTACATGCTGTAATCCTATTGCAGGCGATGATGTAATTGGTTTGATTACACCAGGGATGCCTATGCTCATTCACCGAGCAAATTGTAAAAGAGCTCAAGACCAGATGTCTCGCTTCGGTAACCGGATAGTTAAAGCTAAATGGAAACAACATGACCCGCTGCTTTTTTTGGCCGGTATAAAATTTACAAGTATTGATAAAACAGGACTTATCTATCAATTGGCCGACATAATTTCCAACAAGTACAACCTGAAAATTAGATCCTTTAACCTTACAAGTTCTAACGAAGTATCAGAGGGCAAAATAATGTTGTACGTCAAAGACATTGCTAATCTTAATGAATTGATCAGCGAAATAAGGACAATTAAAGAGATTGAAAAGGTTAGTCGAATGAATCCGGAATAAAAATCTTGACGTAACAATTAAAATAGTTTGAATTAAAAAAATAATACTTTTGCAGTCTATTTTTATTTTGACTAAATAACTAATCGGAGATTTTAATATGTATAGTGAAGCTAAAGATAACAGTTTTCCATTTGAATCAGTAAAAAAGATTTTTGTTGATTATCTCGAACAAAAAAAACATCGTAAAACACCGGAGCGCTTTACAATTCTTAAAGAAATATATAATACGCCCGGTCATTTTGATGTTGAGACCTTGTACATTCGCATGAAGAATAATAAATATAGAGTTAGCCGCGCTACTTTGTATAATACTATTGAACTTTTGCTCGACTGCAATTTGTTGATAAAACATAATTTTGGAAATAACTGCGCTCAGTTCGAACGTTCATTGCGATTTGATAAGCACGATCATTTTATCTGTACCCAAACAGGCGATGTAAAAGAGTTTTACGATCCACGGATTATCGAAATAAAAAATACCGTAGAGAAGGAGTTGGGCGTGAAGATTACACACCATTCACTTACATTTTATGGCGAGTGTAATGGCGGATCACTTAAAAATGTGATTGATGTAGATAGTAATAATTAGAGGCTGATTTAGAATATTACTAAAACATATTTTATCGCCGGAATCTGTACCGACAGTTTCCGGCTTTATTGTGCCCTGTAATTTTATGGAAAGATTATTTTAGCTGCAAATTGATTATTTTTAACCACTCGATTAATTGATTTTAATAGTATTAATAAACGAAAAAGATGAAAGTTGATGTTCTTTTAGGTCTTCAGTGGGGCGATGAGGGTAAAGGGAAAATAGTTGACGTGTTGACGCCCGAGTACGATGTTATTGCACGGTTTCAAGGAGGACCGAATGCCGGTCATACAATCAAGTTCGAAGGATTGAAATTTGTTTTGCATACAATCCCTTCAGGAATTTTTAATCCGAATAAAACTAATGTCATTGGCAATGGAGTAATACTTGATCCCGTAATTTTTCGAAAAGAGATCAATCAATTAATAAAAACAGGTGTAAATCCTAAAGACAACCTTTTAATTTCCCGAAAGGCGCATTTGATATTACCTGGCCACAGGCTGCTCGATGCAGTGTACGAAAAGGCTAAAGGCAGGACTATGATTGGATCCACGTTAAAAGGAATCGGCCCTACCTATACTGATAAAGTGGCTCGACAAGGTTTGAGAATTGGAGATATTGAAAAGCAATTTTTCTTGGAAAAATATAATCATTTAAAAGAGCTACAGCAGCGTATTGTAAACACGTACAAAGTAAATATTAGCAACTTTGAAATTGATGGACTAAGTTTTAATGAATATGAAAAACTATGGTTTGATTCGCTTGAAATATTAAAACAATTCCAAGCCATTGATAGTGAATATTTCATAAACCAAGCTATTGATAATAACAAAAAAGTGTTGGCAGAGGGCGCTCAAGGTACTATGCTCGATATTGATTTTGGATCATATCCCTTTGTTACCTCTTCCAATACGGTAAGCGCCGGCGTATGCTCAGGGCTTGGAGTGGCTCCATCAAAAATAGGTAAAGTCTTTGGTGTGTTTAAAGCCTATTGCACCCGTGTTGGTAATGGACCTTTTCCCACTGAATTGAATGATGAAACAGGACAGATGATCCGGGAAACGGGAAACGAATATGGCGCAACAACCGGACGCCCAAGGCGTTGCGGCTGGTTGGATTTAACCGCACTGAAATATTCTATAATGCTGAATGGAGTTACCGACCTGATTATGACAAAAGGAGATGTGTTGACCGGTTTTGAAAAAATAAAGGTTAGCAACGGTTATCTATCCGGTAACCAAAAAATTAATCATGTTCCTTACGACATCGAACCTGTTTTACCCATATATGAGGAGATTGACGGCTGGCAATCTCCTGTTGAGACAATTGCCACTTACGATGAGTTGCCCGATGCTCTGAAGGATTATGTTAATATCATTGAAAAACGTACTAAAACGCCAATTTCGATAATATCGGTAGGACCTGATAGAAGCCAGACTATAATCCGCTCTTAAACTTAGTGATATAACTTTTTTGATTTTATATAATCCCACACCTTTTCAGTAAGCATATATCGAATGTCGTAGCCATTGGAAAGCGCTTTTCTGATAAATGTAGAGGAGATATCTAATAAAGGAGCTTTGATGATCTTTACTGAAGGATGGTTTGCAAAGTCTCCGGCATCATATTCAGGGCGGTTGTAAATATAAAATTGATAGCCCGAAATAAGATTTTCCCACTCTTTCCAACGATGAAAGTCCTTAAAAATATCCGTTCCGGCTATTATTACAAACTGCCTGCCCGGATGGTCAGATTCTAACCTTAATATGGTATCTATAGTGTAGGATGGTTTGGGTAAATAGAATTCAATATCGCAAACTTTCAATGATGGATTGTGTTCTACTGCAAGTTGTGCCATTTTAAGGCGTTCTTCTTCTTCAAGTAGTTCTAATTCGGGCTTCAATGGGTTCTTTGGCGAAACTACTATCCAAACCTCTTCCAAATCAGTGAATTGGTGAATATAGCTTGCAATAATCAAATGCCCGATGTGTATGGGGTTGAACGAACCAAAGAAAAGCCCGGTTTTTATCATAATTGTCTATTTTTCAATAAATGTTGCAATTGCATTATGAGCCTCTTGAACAGCCTGATCGAGGTTGTCGTTTATTATTATCCGGTCGAAGTGTTTGGCAAAGGTGAGTTCATAAACTGACTTTTTAAGTCTTTGTTGAATTCTCTCTTCCGAATCGGTCATCCGCCCGCGCAAACGTCTTTCTAATTCTGCCAACGATGGAGGCTGAATAAAAAGGGAAAGACAAATGTCAGTGTAATTCTTTTTAATATTGAGGCCGCCTTTTACGTCAACATCGAAAATAACATGATTGCCAGCAGCCCATATCCTTTCAACTTCCTGCTTTAGTGTGCCATAAAAACAACCATCATAAACCTCTTCCCATTCGACAAACTCCGATCTTTTTATCCTTTTTCTAAATTCGCCTTCACTTATAAAGTAATAGTCCACACCATTTTTTTCGTTTGCCCGCGGTTGCCGGCTACAGGCTGATATGGAAAACTCAAGGTTTAGCCCTGAGGCCAACAGACGCCTCACAATAGTAGTCTTACCCGCACCTGACGGAGCCGAAACTACAACCATTTTGCCGTGCTTCATCATAAAATATTAAAAAGTTGTTCTTTAATTTTTTCCAATTCATCTTTCATAAGAACTACTATCCGTTGAATGTTCCAGTCGTTGGCTTTAGCCCCCAAAGTGTTAATCTCACGTCCGATCTCCTGAACTATAAAACCTAACTTTTTCCCTACAGGGCCATCCTCTTTAAGGGTTTGAAGAAAATAATCACAATGATTTTTTAACCTTACCTTCTCTTCCGTTATATCCATTTTTTCGATGTAAAAAATAATCTCCTGCTCCATGCGATTTTGGTCAATCTTATCCGCAGCAACATTTTCGTTTATCTCTTTTTGAAGTTTTTCTCTTATTTTGAGAATCCTTTCGTTTTCAAAAGGCTCAATCTGTTCAATCAAATCGAGAATCATATCGGTACGAGCGATAAAGTCGGATTTAAGATTTGTTCCTTCAGCAATCCTCATGGTATCGCAATCAGCAATTGCTTTTTGTACGATCTCTAAAAGGTCATCCCAAATTTCTTCATCTGAAATATCGTTTTGCAACTCAAACACATTGGGCAATTGAAGTAATGAGTCTAAGCCAAATGGATTCTCTCTTTTAATTTCAAGCTCATTTTCGAGCGACACTAACTCCTGATAGTATTTTTTAAGAACGGGTTTGTTTAAAACAACCCTTCCTGCCCGTCCCGAACCTCCATA
>JAAYWF010000238.1 GCA_012516825.1 Lentimicrobium sp.
AAGAGAAAATACTAACTCTCGCCCACTGCTCCATCGTACGTGATTTGACCAACAAATCCCACCATTTGAATAGAAAAAACTGAGGGACAGGTTCTATTTTATCAATGATCCTGCCGTTGGCAATCTCAAGATTAAAAAGTATGTCAGCATCATAAGGATTAAGCTTTTTGGCTTTTTCGTAATAAAATATAGCCATTGGAAGGTTGTTGAGTTTAAAATAAGCGTTGCCAAGGTTGTAGTACAGCTTATCCGACTCAAATCCATTGTTGATTATGGTTTCATACGTTTCGACTGCCAAAGAATATTCACTCTCGTCATAATATTTATTGGCTTGCTCTATTAACAAGAGATTATCTGAAGCAAATAGTTGAGAACCAAAAACCAGGAAAACAATTATTAGACTCTTTTTCATGATTTGGCGTCTATTTTAATTCTTTTTCAATCTTAGTAATTATTTCAAGCGCTCCGGAATAGAGGCGTTCCATATTTTCGTCTTTAGTGCCGGGAGCAAAACGAGCGAACTCCGTTTGTTTAAGGGTTTCGATGAACTGCTGGATTGTCTCCTCTTTCAAGCCTTTAGCCAATAATCTTGAATTGACATTATCCATAGAAAGCTCTGACACAGGGATATTAAGCTTATCGCTAAGATAGCCCCATGAAGCACGGGCAATTTCATTGTAAAATTCGTTCTCATTTCCGGCTTTCATAAATATATTCGCTTGCTTCAAGCGTTTACGCGCTATTTTGTTTGATTTAAGATTCCTCATTAACTCGACATCAGCACGCTTTTTCATCTCTTTTCTCCAAATAATTAAAATAGCTATCGTTAAAAGGAAAGGGATGATAAGCAGCAAATAATAGAGATATGAACGGAAAAAATAGACTCCGATATTTGAAAAATTATACGGAGATAGTTTTATATGTCTAATGTCTGAGCCAATTATTTGAATACCCTCTTGGCGCACTGTACCGCCATAGGTTATCACTGATGAGGAGCCATCGCCTCGCTGGACAGTTATACTATATTCGGGGCTGCGTTGCACATTATAAGCTCCTTGAGCCGGGTTAAAGGATGAAAACTCGATAGGCTTGATTTTAAAGTTACCGGGATTACGTGGAATGATGAGGTATTCAAAAGTTCGCGTACCTGAAACACCGGTATTGGCGACTTTAATATCGCTTTTCATTTCAGGATCAAAAACCTCAAAATCAGTTGGAAAGACAATATTTGGCAGGTCGAAAAGTTCAATATTCCCTGCTCCTTGTACAGTAAGTTTTATAGTAATCGGTTCGTTGGCCTTTACTTCAGTATTATCAATTTGCGATTTCATGGTAAACGTTCCAACTGCTCCGCTAAAATTATCAGGTTTATCTTTAGTTGGAGTTGGCTTTACATTGATAGTAAATCCGTTGGAAACGATTTTCTTCTTAACATCGCTATATCGGCTATTAAAGAATGGATCGTTGAAAAAACTATCAAAAAAGGAGTCCGAAGATCTTCGTCTTGAAGCCGTTTGTACTCTAACCGTAAGATCAGTTTCTTTTGGTATAATTTCAATTTCGCCGGCTC
The DNA here is from genome assembly GCA_012516825.1 of Lentimicrobium sp. Classification (GTDB taxonomy): domain Bacteria; phylum Bacteroidota; class Bacteroidia; order Bacteroidales; family 4484-276; genus RZYY01. The sequence goes on from JAAYWF010000238.1 coordinate 1,571, forward strand.
TTTGCGGAAAGAGAGCAAATCTACGCACTTCGGCCACATTGTATTGTTTGTTTTTATAAACCTCCTTTTTTGTAGGGATATCACGCTGATTTGCCAAAAGGTCTTTTACCCAAAATCCGGGAAAAGAAGAGAGTTTTTGAAATCCGTCATGGCCGGCAATCTGATTGTTGAAATAAAGCTTGTAGGATATAATAATCTGTTCACCAATGTAAGGGGTTACGTTGCTTATTTCAGCTTTCAAGAATACATCAATGTCAGCCGTTGACTGTTGCTGTTGCCCGCCTTGTTGTGGGCTCTGGCCGGATGTTGGGACTTGTCTGCCTGCATTTACCGATATTGTAAGTCCATTAGAGGAGTATTGTTTATTGTTGTAGGTGATAGTTGCCGGAGGAATAACAAATTTACCTTCTTTAAAAGCCTCCAAAATATATGTAAAAGTATAGGATACTTCTCGTGATACCTGGCCATTAATGATTTGTACGCTGGAGCTTGTAGAGGGTGATGGGCCGCTCAAAGTGTTAAAGTCCTTAATAATTGGACCTTTGAAATTGACACCTTCGGCAGTAAACCGATATTGCAATTGAAACCTCTCGCCTACAACAACCACTGCTTTAGCTGACGCAACGAATTGTGGCTCCTGGGCCATTAACTTCCCATTAAAAAACAGCAACCACAGAGCCATTAAAAACAAAATCGAATAACCTGTTTTTATCAAATGATTTTTCATATCTATCTTTCAACGCTGGTGTTTATCCTATCTAACTACCAATCTTTTTCGGTTTTTACCCTTTTCGCATTTTTCAGCTCTTCCTTTTTAATCTTTTCCAAAGTCTTGCGCTCTCGGTCTTGCAAGGCCTGTAACATTCGTTCAGCATCCTCAATAGAAATTTGCACCGGCTCACTCTGTGCCCGATCTTCTTTAGAGTCTTGTGGTTGACCTTGTTGATCATTTTGCTGGTTTTGCTGATTCTGATCCTGATTCTGATCCTGATTTTGTTGATCGTTCTGTTCTTGATTTTGCTGATTCTGATCCTGATTCTGATCTTGTTGATTGTCCTGATCCTGTTCATTTTGCTGCTGTTGCCTGAGCATTTGCTGGGCATAAAGCAGGTTGTATTTTGTATCCTCGTCGCCAGGATTAATCCTTAATGAGTTTTTATAAGCCTCCACCGCTTGTTCGTATTGTTGCAAGTTAACCAACGAATTTCCTAAGTTATAAAAACTTTTTGCACGCTGGTCAGGAGTCAGGTTTTTGTGAGTCAGGTTGTCAAATATCAATGCCGATTCATCATAATTTTTTTGTTCATGTATAGCGCTACCAAGATTAAATTGGCCAACATTGGAATTAGAGTTTTTTTCAAGGGCTTTTTTATAGTCAATTTCGGCTTTATTAAACTCTCCTTTTTCGAAAGCTTTATTCCCACTCCGAATAAAACGGTTTTCGCCCTGAGCCATCAAACTTATGTCCGTCAAAAAGAGGACTAAAAGGAGAATGGCAGTTTTACTAAACGTTTTATTAAATTCAAAAATCATAAGAATAATAACCTCAAGAATTAAAGTTTATTTTCACCAAAAATATTAACCTTGCGAAATCTGCTACTTCTTCGTTCAAATATCAAAAATTCAATCAGTAGTAACAGTAGAGCAGGCGCTAAGAAATATTGAAACCGATTTTCATAATCTGTAAACATTCGGGATTCGATCTCCGTTTTTTCAAGTTTTGATATTTCATCAAAAATTATCCTCAACCCTACTTGCGTATTATTTGCTCTTACGTAATTACCCATTCCGGCTTCGGCAATCTCTTTCAACATGTTTTCATCCAGCTTTGAAATGACCGTATTATTATTTCTGTCACGTTTAAACCCTTGCTGCACGCCGTATCTATCAATAACAGGTATTGGCGCCCCATCGGGCAAACCCATTCCAATTGTGTATATCCGAATGTTTTTCTTTACTGCATTTTTAGCCGATTCGATTACATCTCCTTCATGATCTTCCCCATCGGATATTACAATAATAGCTTTGTCAGTTTCAGTCTCATCAAAAAGATCAACTGCAAGGTTTATAGCTTCGGCAATTGCCGTACCTTGTACCGGAATACTTTCGGCGCTGATATTCGAGATAAAAAGCCTTACGGCAGAATAGTCGGTAGTAATTGGAAGTTGTGTATATGCCTTTCCTGCGAAGACCACAATCCCAATACGATCATTTTTTAACTCGTCAACCAGTCTTGAAATAGCCTGACGTGCTCGCTGAAGCCGGTTTGGCTTAATATCCTGTGCAAGCATACTCTCCGAAACATCAATAGCTATCACAAGGTCAATTCCTTTGCGCTCTACCTTTTCGAGTTTTGAACCTATTTGCGGATTAGCAAGCCCAATGATCATCATCACAAAAGCAAGCATCAATAGGATAAATTTAAAAATCAGTCTGTTTTTTGAAACATCCGGCATTAACCTCCTGATAAGCTGATATTCACCAAAACGTTTAAGTGCGTTTTTTTTCCAAAATATCATCAAGCTAAAAATGATAATAAAAAGTGGGATTAACAAAAGCGCCCAAAAAAAGTAAGGATTATCAAATCTGAAAATTTGCATATCAGCTATAAAAAATTATTATGGTGTAGTTCTAAAAAAGGTATATTTCAAAAGCACTTCGACTACAAAAATCAGCATCGCCAGCACAGCAAATGGTAAAAATTCCTCTTTCCTTTTATAAAACTCGGTAACATCAATTTTCGATTTTTCGAGTTTATCTATTTCTTCATAAATCTCCTTAAGCCTGGTATTACTGGTTGCCCTAAAATATTTCCCATGTGTGTCGGCCGAAATATTTTTTAGCAACTCTTCGTCAATTTCAACCGGTATATTTTGATATCGAATTCCGAATGGGGTTTGTACGGGATACGGCGCTGTCCCTATAGTTCCGATGCCAACACTGTAAACCCTTATTTTTTTCAGTTTAGCAATCTCGGCAGCCGAAAGCGGATCAACGACTCCCATATTATTTACACCATCGGTAAGCAAAATAATAACCTTACTAACTGCACTGCTTTCCGTTAATCTTGCCACTGCGGTAGCAAGTCCATCGCCAATAGCAGTTCCGTCTTCTATCATCCCTGTTTTTACTTTTTTAAACATATCAGACAGAACACGATGGTCGGTTGTCAATGGCACCTGTGTAAAAGCTTCTCCAGCAAATACCACCAATCCCATCCTGTCGCCCGGACGGCCTTCAATAAACTTAACAGCTAAATCTTTTGCGGCTTCAATACGATTTGGTGAAAAATCCTCGGCAAGCATACTCCCTGAAATATCAAGAGCTAAAACAATATCTATACCTTCTATTGATACATCATGACTACTCGATATGGTTTGAGGACGTGCCAACGCTATTACCAATAAAACAATAGCAGCAATTCGCAGTACGACAAGAGAGTGATATAAATATTGGCGATATGACTTTTTCGTAGAAGCAAAGGGAAGCAAAGTAGAGAGTTTAATCTCTGCTTTTGCCCTATTGTTTTTAAACCAATGCCAAGCTATCATCAGTGGAATGATGAGCAAAATATAAAAATACTCCGGATTGGCAAATTGAAATTCCTTGAACATATTGGCCAAATTATTTGGGAGGTTCGTTGTTCGTCATACTATGTTGATCTAAAATCTGTACTTCACTATCATTGCCATGGCTTTTATCAACTACATTCTGGGTTTCTCTAACTTCTACTGTCTGAGCAGTAAGTCTAACAAAGCTCTCGGCAAAATCCATACTTTGATCATGTTCTGATGGCAGAGGTTTAGCCTTAGCAAATTTTACAAGATCGGAACGTTCCAACAAATTTTCTAAAAGTAAAACCGAATCACTGGCAATAGTTAATTTTCTGATCATTTGCATAGTATCGTAGGTTGTTGATTCGATGGCAGGCAAAGAGAACCGATCTTCGATGTATTGTCTGATTATCAATGATAATCTGGTATAGTAATCTTTAGTCAAACCCTGTTGCCATAATTTTTCTTTTTTCAATTTTTCCAATTCATTAAAAGCAATTATATGCGGCAGCAACTTAGGCTTTGGCTTAAAAAAGACAGGTTGAATCTTTTTCTTTTTTCGTGTAACAATAAAATAGAGCGCAATTCCAATTATCAATAAAATCAAAATCCAGGGTAGTAACTCCCTGAAAGTAACTGGGGCAGCCATAGGGCCTTTAATAGGTTTAATAGGCTGCGAAAGATCAACAGGAACGGAAAAGACATTTAAAACAAAAGGCTCTGATTCAACAATTGATACCTCATCAGTATCGCTTATCTCTTTATATCTGAGTTCTATGGGTGGAATAAGGTAGAAACCGGTATCGAACGAAGTAATTGTAAAAACCTGACTGACATTTAAAACTCCTTCTGCACTTTTTATCGTATCTATTTCGGACATATTAACGATTTCAATCTTATTGGTCAAAGAGTCTGTAAGTCTTGGCCAGTCAAACAGATAGTCTTGCGGAATAAGTAAATCAAGTTTGTATTTCACCTGATCACCGATAAGGATATTAGTGGTGTCAATCGAAGCTTTAAACCTCACCTTCTGAGCTGATACGGATAAAACACTAAATAGTATTAAAACTATTAAAAATGATATTTGCAATATGTTTCTCAATATTTTACTCTCTTTTAACATCTTTATTAAAACCTTGCTTCCCGTTTTTTGAACATATTTATCAAAGGCCTCACGTAATCCTCATCGGTACGAATATGGGCAGAGTCCACTCCACTGCGTGTAAATATCGTTTTTATCTGTTTTTCACTATTGCGATACCACTCCTCATAAAGTTTCCGGGTTTTTGAATTTGTAGTATCCACCCATATATTTCGTCCTGTTTCTGCATCCTTAAATTTTGCCATCCCCATTGGCGGAAGTTGCATCTCGCGCGGATCGTATATTCTAATTGCTACGACGTCGTGTTTGCTATTTGCAATCTGAATAGCATCAGCAAATTTGTTATCAATAAAATCTGAGATTACAAAAGCGGTACATTTCTTTTTGATGGCGTTAGTTAAAAATTTCAACGCTTCGCTGATGTTGGTATCCTGATTTTCAGTTTTAAAATCTACAAGTTCGCGTATAATCCTCAAAATATGGGTAACGCCCTTTTTGGGAGGGATAAATTTTTCAACCTTATTACTAAAAAAGATCACCCCTACTTTATCATTATTATGAATGGCTGAAAAGGCAATGACTGCAGCTATTTCTGTAATTACATCCTCCTTCATAGCCATTCGGGTGCCAAATTCGTTTGATCCGCTTACATCAATAAGCAGCATGACAGTAAGTTCTCGTTCCTCTTCGTATATCTTCACAAATGGACGATTATACCTTGCAGTAACGTTCCAGTCAATATTACGAACATCATCACCATATTGGTATTCACGAACCTCGCTGAAAGCCATACCCCTTCCTTTGAAAGAGCTATGATAATGCCCCGAAAAGATCTGATGAGACAACCCTCGTGTCTTGATTTCAATCTTTCTTACTTTCTTGAAAATTTCTGTAGCGTTCATGCATTAAATGAAGATGATACCGAAATGTTTTTTCAAAGAAAATGATTATTGATTTTTATAATGCGGTTAAATTTTACGGCACTTCAACCGTATTTAAAATCTCATTTATTACATCTTCGGTTGTTATATTTTCGGCTTCGGCCTCATACGACAGGCCAATCCTATGGCGCAACACGTCGTGTGCTACTGCTCTGATATCTTCCGGGATAACATATCCACGTCTTTTTATAAAAGCATAAGCTTTTGAAGCAAGTGCAAGGTTTATCGAGGCACGCGGCGATCCTCCGTAATTAATCATTCCAACAAATTTCTTCAGTTTATAATCAGCTGGGAATCGCGTAGCAAAAACAATATCGGTGATATAATTTTCGATTTTTTCGTCAAGATAAACCTGTCTCACCACATCTCTGGCCTTTAGGATATCTTTCGGAGAGATAATTTTATTTGTGGTAGGATTAGTTCCGCTAATGTTTTGCCTTAGTATTAATTTCTCTTCATCCTTTTCAGGATAGGTTATCACTACCTTCATCATAAAACGATCCACCTGTGCTTCGGGCAATGGATATGTTCCTTCCTGCTCAATCGGGTTTTGGGTAGCCATAACTAAAAAAGGCTCCTGTAATTTATAGGTCTGTTCGCCGATAGTAACTTGCAACTCCTGCATTGACTCCAACAAAGCGCTTTGTACCTTAGCTGGCGAACGGTTAATTTCGTCTGCAAGAATAAAATTAGCAAATATCGGCCCCTGACGAACAATAAATTCTTCGGTTTTCTGGCTATAGATAAGCGTTCCAATAAGATCGGCAGGGAGTAAATCTGGGGTAAACTGGATTCGGTTGAATTTGGCGTCAATCACATTAGCCAACGATTTTATCGCTAACGTCTTAGCTAATCCGGGAACTCCTTCCAAAAGGATGTGTCCATTAGCAAGAAGGCCAATCAACAATCTGTCAATCATATACTTCTGACCCACAATTACCTTATTCATTTCGATATTGATAAGGTCAATAAATGAGCTTTCCTGATTAATACGTTCGTTCAGTTCTCTGATATTTATCTCTATCATTTTTTATAAATTTAAAACAAGAACAATAACTCGAAGCTATTTTTTTAATTATCCTTTTTTGCTGTTAAATATTGTTAACGAGATTAAAAATATTCTCTTACTTTTTCAATCAAACAAATCAGTTATTCCAATATGCCTTTAAGAAAAAAATCTGAATCCCAATCTGGTTTCCGGCAATATTTTACTCCAAATTTTTTACAATGGTACAACCGGAGAACTTGCGAGAATATTTAATTCCGTGTTCAGCTCTCTCTTTTTGGATTTCATTATAAACAGGAGGATTGTTTTTTTGAAGACTTGAGCAAATTAACTCATATCTAACAAATAGTTTTCCTTAAAAAACTAAAAAACGTTTTAAGCCTGTGCATTTGGACCAAAAAGATTAAAAGGCATTTGATCGGCATCGGTATCTTTTAACTCTCCATGCATAGATTCAAACTTACGCACATTGTCTTGAAGCGCTTTCAAAAGTCTTTTGGCATGTTGAGGAGTCAGGATAATCCTTGATTTTACTTTTGCTTTAGGTATTCCCGGTAGCATCTTTACGAAGTCAATTATAAATTCCGATCTTGAATGAGTAATGATGGCAAGATTTGAGTAAACGCCTTCGGCTACATCTTCCGGCAGTTCGATATTCAGTTTATTCTGACTTGCTTGTTTAGGATCCATGATTTTATTTTTTTAGATAATAAAAGCAGGAAGAAGCCTTTTATGAGCGGCCTCTTCCTGAAAACTATTTTTTACAAAATATCATCGTGCTTAGGCTGAATTAATAGATCGTAACTCTCTTTCGATCCTACGAGGATATCCTCATATTCTCTTAGCCCTGTGCCTGCAGGGATTTTGTGTCCTACGATAACGTTTTCTTTCAGTCCAATCAGATCATCAGCCTTTGCATTAATTGCTGCATTTGTAAGCACCTTTGTTGTTTCCTGGAATGAAGCGGCAGAAATGAAACTATTTGTTTGCAACGATGCTTTAGTAATACCTTGTAATACCTGACGGGCAGTTGCCGATTGTGCATCTCTGGCTTCTACCAAACGTTTATCACGTCGTTTCAAAGATGAGTTTTCATCCCGCAGCTTACGTGCCGATACAATCTGACCAGGTTTAAACACAGTTGAATCACCCGGATCAATAATTACTTTTCTTCCAAAAATCCAGTCATTCTCTTCCTGAAAATCAACTTTATTCACCAATTCTGTTTCCAGAAATTTTGTATCGCCAGGATCTTCTACTTCAACTTTACGCATCATCTGACGTACAATTACCTCAAAATGCTTATCGTTGATCTTAACGCCTTGCAAGCGATATACTTCCTGAATTTCGTTCACGATATACTCTTGTACCTTCATTGGCCCTTTAATCGCTAATATATCGGCAGGTGTTAAAGCGCCATCGGACAATGGGGTTCCGGCTTTCACAAAATCGTTCTCTTGCGCAAGTATTTGGATTGTAGTAGGGACAAGATATCTCTTTTCTTCGCCGCTCTTTGATGTTATAATGATCTCTTTATTACCTCTCTTAAGTTTTTTTCCAAACGAAACCACGCCATCAATTTCGGCAACCTTTGCAGGATCGGAAGGGTTACGAGCTTCAAATAATTCAGTAACGCGCGGTAACCCTCCAGTGATATCGCTTCGTTTACCAATGGCACGAGGTATCTTGATAAGTATATCACCGGCTTTCACCTCCTGATTATCATCTACCGAAATATGAGAACCCACCGGCAAATCATAAGAGCGTAGCACTTCACCGTTTTCATCAACAACTTCTATTGATGGATTTTTTATCTTTTGACGTGCCTCGATAATCACTTTTTCAAAATATCCGGTCTGTTCATCTGATTCAACACGAAAGGTCTTTCCTTCTTCAATGTTTACAAAACGAAGTTTGCCTGCAACCTCCGAAACTATTACCGCATTATACGGATCCCATGAACAAATTACTTCACCCTTCTTCACTTTATCACCATTCATGAAAAATAAATTCGATCCATATGGAATATTATGAGAAGCCAAGTTAATACCAGTATTTTGATCAACAATTCTCATTTCGGCTGAACGTCCTATTACAACATTATATCTCTTATCGTTTTTCGATACATAAGGAACAGATCTCAAGCCTTCAATTACCAATACGCCATCATATTTAGCTTCAATGGTTGATTGTGCCGAAATATTTCCTCCGGCCACACCACCAACGTGGAAGGTACGTAGAGTAAGCTGCGTACCAGGCTCACCGATTGATTGAGCTGCAATAACACCAACAGCTTCGCCTTTTTGGAGCATCCGGCCGTTAGCAAGATTTCGACCATAGCATTTTGCACAAACGCCCATTTTTGATTCGCACGTCAACACCGAACGGATTTCCACCGACTCAATAGGCGACTCTTCAATCTTCTGTGCAATTTCTTCGTTAATCTCCTCTCCTGCCTCAACTATAAGTGAATTGGTTTGAGGATGATAAATATCATGAAGTGCGGTACGCCCTAAAATACGATCGTAAAGAGCTTCTACAACTTCTTCATTCTTTTTCAACGCTGTAGTTGTCAAACCTCTGAGCGTTCCGCAATCCTCTTCAGTTATAATTACATCTTGCGATACATCAACCAAACGACGGGTAAGATAACCAGCATCCGCAGTTTTAAGAGCAGTATCGGCCAAACCTTTTCTGGCGCCATGGGTTGAAATAAAATATTCAAGTACAGAAAGCCCCTCTTTAAAATTAGAGAGGATTGGATTTTCTATAATTTCAGGGCCGGAAGCTGTTGACTTCTGCGGTTTAGCCATTAATCCACGCATACCCGACAACTGCCTGATCTGCTCCTTACTACCACGGGCGCCCGAATCGAGCATCATATATACCGGGTTAAAACCTTGCTGATCCTGTGATATCTGATCCATCAGAGCTTTGGTAAGCTTGGAATTGGTATGTGTCCAGATATCAACTATCTGATTATACCTTTCGTTAGTTGTAATAAGTCCATTATTATAACTATTAACAACTTCGTTAACCTCCTCATTTGCAGCTTCTATAAGCTTTTCCTTTTCGACCGGTACAATAACATCATCAAGGTTGAATGACAAACCTCCCTTAAAAGCCATACGGAAACCAAGATCTTTTATGTCGTCAAGGAATTTTGCTGTTATGGCTGTATCAGTCTTTTTCAGCACACTTCCTATAATATCGCGAAGTGATTTTTTGGTAAGCAATTGATTAACATAACCATGTTCCGGCGGTATTACCTGATTAAGTAATACCCTGCCAACCGTAGTTTCTGTAAGCCTGAAGACAGTTTCACCATTTTCCTCAAAAGGTAATCTTACACTAACAATAGCATGAAGATCAACTTTGCCTTCATTATAAGCAATGATAACTTCCTGAGGTGAATAAAACCTATATCCTTCGCCTTTAACAGGGTTCTCAGGTGTGCTTTTCCGCTCTTTGGTCAAATAGTAGAGTCCGAGCACCATATCTTGAGAAGGAACAGTAATGGGAGCGCCGTTTGCTGGATTAAGAATATTATGGGAAGCAAGCATAAGTAACTGCGCTTCGATAATTGCGGCATTTCCTAACGGAACATGCACTGCCATTTGGTCTCCGTCGAAGTCAGCGTTGAACGCCGTACATACAAGTGGATGTAATTGAATAGCTTTCCCTTCGATAAGTTTTGGCTGAAATGCCTGGATTCCGAGGCGATGCAAAGTTGGTGCACGATTTAATAAAACCGGATGGCCTTTCATTATGTTTTCCAAAATATCCCAAACCACCGGGTCTTTCCGATCCACGATTTTCTTGGCGGTTTTTACTGTTTTGACTATTCCACGCTCAAGCATCTTTCGGATAATAAATGGCTTGAATAATTCGGAAGCCATCTCTTTCGGGATACCACATTCATTAAGTTTCAACTCAGGGCCAACAACAATAACCGAACGACCGGAATAATCAACACGTTTTCCCAAAAGGTTTTGTCTGAAACGACCCTGTTTACCTTTTAGGCTATCGCTCAGTGATTTTAACGCTCTGTTGCCGTCTGTTTTTACAGCATTAGCTTTTCTTGAATTATCGAATAATGAATCAACAGATTCTTGCAACATACGTTTTTCGTTGCGCATTATTACTTCTGGAGCTTTTATTTCAATAAGTCGTTTAAGCCTGTTATTTCGTATTATCACCTTACGATACAACTCATTAAGGTCGGATGTAGCAAAGCGCCCTCCATCAAGGGCTACAAGCGGCCTAAGTTCTGGAGGTATAACGGGAACTACCTTAACGACCATCCACTCAGGGCGGTTCTCTATACGATTTCTTGCATCTCTAAATGCTTCAACAACATGCAATCGTTTCAGAGCATCTGCTTTTCTTTGCTGAGAAGTTTCGGTATGAGCTTTATGACGTAAATCATACGAAAGCTCATCCAAATCGAGACGTGCCAACAGATCGTGTAAGGCTTCCGCTCCCATTTTTGCAATGAATTTATTCGGATCATTATCGTCAAGATATTGGTTTTCCGGTGGAACAGTCTCCATTATATCAAAATATTCCTCTTCGGAAAGGAAATCCATGTATTTTATACCGTCATCTGCTTTAATACCGGGATTGATAACCACATACTTCTCGTAGTAAATGATCATCTCAAGCTTCTTTGTCTGAAGACCTAGTAAGGCACCAATTCTATTAGGCAATGATTTAAAGAACCAAATATGCGCAACAGGAACCACGAGTTGAATATGTCCTGATCGTTCGCGACGTACTTTTTTCTCAGTAACTTCAACCCCGCAACGATCACATACAGTGCCTTTATAACGTATTCGCTTATATTTTCCACAGTGACATTCCCAGTCTTTAACCGGCCCGAAAATTCTTTCACAGAATAAACCATCCCTTTCGGGTTTATAGGTTCGGTAATTGATTGTTTCCGGTTTAGTAACCTCTCCATAAGATCTCTCCAAAATAATATCAGGAGATGCTAAACTAATAGTGATTCTTGAAAAATCATTTTTTACAATGTTACTATCTCTTCTGAAAGCCATTTATGGATATTTTTTTAAATATAATTGGAATCTAAAAACTGTAATTTACAATAAAATTATTAATCGAAAGTGATATTAAGCCCGAGGCCGCGCAATTCATGAACCAATACGTTGAATGATTCCGGTGTGCCGGCTTTTGGCATATTTTCACCTTTCACAATATTTTCGTATGCACGTGCCCGACCGATGACGTCGTCAGACTTAACCGTAAGCATCTCCTGTAGTATGTTGGCAGCGCCGAATGCTTCAAGCGCCCATACCTCCATCTCTCCAAAACGTTGACCGCCAAATTGTGCCTTTCCACCAAGAGGCTGCTGTGTAATAAGTGAATAAGGTCCAATGGAACGTGCATGCATCTTATCATCTACCATGTGATGCAGTTTCATCATGTAAATGTATCCTACAGTAGCAGGCTGATCAAAGCGCTCTCCAGTGCCTCCGTCATAAAGGTAAGTTTTGCCGTTTTTCGGGAGATTTGCTTTGTTAATATACTCATCAATATCTTCAATTTCTGCTCCATCAAAAATTGGAGTTGAAAATTTCAATCCTAACTCCTTACCTGCCCAACCTAAAACCGTTTCATAAATCTGGCCAAGGTTCATTCGGGATGGCACTCCTAATGGGTTCAAAACAATATCTACCGGGGTTCCATCTTCAAGAAAAGGCATATCCTCCTCACGAACTATCTTAGCTACTATGCCTTTGTTACCATGGCGACCTGCCATTTTATCGCCAACTTTAAGCTTACGTTTTCGAGCTACATAAACCTTTGCCATCTTCACTATACCACTTGGCAATTCATCGCCAACCATGGCAACATGTTTTTTCCTGTTTAATATTCCAAGGAGTTCCTTATATTTAATAATATAGTTATTGATTAGATCAGCAATTTGTTGATTTTTCTGCTTATCTGTAGTCCATCTATGTGGGTTAACAGTAAGATAATCAATGCCAAGGAGCTGCTTTTGAGCAAACTTAATCTTCTTCGGGATTAACTCTTCCTTAAAATTATTATAAACACCCTGCGACACCTTACCGCTCACAAGGATCATGAGCTTGTCCACCAAATTATTTGTTAA
>JAAYWF010000239.1 GCA_012516825.1 Lentimicrobium sp.
CACCAAATTATTTGTTAATTCCGTAGTATCCTTTTTAAATTCTTTTTCAAGAATTTCTATTGCATCTTTCTCCTTACTTTTAGTCGTCCGGTCTTTTATCACCTTTGGGAATAGCTTTTTATCAATCACAACACCTTTCATTGAAGGCGGCGCTTTTAATGAAGCATCTTTAACGTCTCCGGCTTTATCGCCAAAAATGGCTCTCAACAATTTCTCTTCCGGTGTTGGGTCAGACTCACCTTTTGGTGTTATTTTTCCTATCAGGATATCACCTTCATTAACTTCAGCTCCTATTCTGATAAGACCATTTTCATCAAGCTCTTTGGTAGCTTCTGCAGCAACGTTTGGTATATCGTTTGTCAGCTCTTCTACACCGCGTTTTGTATCACGCACTTCGAGAACAAATTCTTCAATATGCAGTGAGGTAAACAAATCGTCTTTTACAACTTTTTCAGATATAACAATTGCATCCTCAAAATTATAACCCTTCCACGGCATAAATGCAACCATTAAATTTCGGCCAAGTGCTAATTCGCCATTTTGTGTGGCATACCCTTCACAAAGTGTTTGTCCTTTTTTTACTTTTTGTCCTTTACGCACAATCGGCTTTAAGTTGATTGCAGTGCTCTGATTTGTTCTTTTAAACTTTATTAGTTTGTAAGTTTTTACATCGTCATCAAAGCTAACAAGCCGATCATCTTCCATCCTTGTGAACCTTATTGTAATCTCATCAGCATCAACATATTCCACTATCCCATCGCCTTCAGCAATAAGAAGTACTCTTGAATCATGTGCAATAGGTCTTTCAATACCGGTTCCGACAATAGGCGCTTCTGGTCTCAATAATGGCACTGCTTGACGCATCATGTTCGATCCCATTAATGCACGGTTAGCATCGTCGTGCTCAAGAAAAGGAATAAGTGAGGCAGCGATTGAAGCTATCTGATTTGGCGCCATATCAATATAATGGACATTATTAGGTTCCTCAATCGGATAATCGGCTAAGTGCCTTACCTTTACTCTTTCACTTACAAAAGATCCATCATTGTCAAGCAACGTATTGGCCTGTGCAATGATTTTATCCTCCTCTTCTTCAGCATTAAGAAATACCTCTTCTGCATTGAGATCAACTTTTCCATTAACAACAGGCTTATACGGTGTTTCAATAAATCCAAGTTTATTAATCCTGGCAAAAACACAAAGTGATGAGATCAGTCCGATATTAGGTCCTTCAGGTGTTTCGATTGTACATAATCGTCCATAATGTGTATAGTGTACATCTCGCACTTCGAAACCAGCTCTCTCTCTCGATAAGCCTCCTGGCCCTAATGCTGATATCCTACGTTTATGGGTTAATTCAGACAATGGATTAGTTTGATCCATAAACTGGGAAAGCTGATTTGTACCAAAAAAGGAATTTATTACCGCCGATAATGTCTTTGCATTGATCAGATCCATAGGTGTAAAAACCTCATTATCACGGACATTCATTCGCTCGCGAATAGTTCTTGCCATGCGAGCCAAACCTACTCCAAACTGAGCATATAGCTGCTCACCAACAGTCCTTACACGACGATTACTCAGATGGTCAATATCATCAATCTCCTGCTTATCATTTATCATTTCAATTAAATAACGAATGATGGAAATGATATCTTCTTTTGTAAGGACTTTAATCTCGTCGGGTACCGTGAGTGACAATTTACGATTAATCCGATAACGCCCAACATCACCAAGATCATAGCGTTTATCAGAAAAAAACAACCTTTCGATTATCCCTCGTGCTGTTTCTTCATCAGGAGGTTCAGCATTACGCAATTGTCTGTAAATATACTCAACAGCCTCTTTTTCGGTATTTGTGGTATCTTTTTGAAGAGTATTGAAAATAGTGCTATAATCAATATTTTCACTATCGTCTTTGTGTATAAGAATGGTTTCTACACCAGAATCCAGAATCAGTTCAATATGTTCATTTTCAAGGATTGTCTCACGATCAATTACCACTTCTGCACGTTCGATTGACACAACTTCACCAGTATCTTCATCTACAAAATCCTCTATCCATGCTCTCACAACACGAGCAGCGAGCTTACTTCCAACAACCTTTTTCAGATTGGCCTTTGTGGCTTTAATTTCCTGTGCAAGATCAAAAATTTCCAGAATATCTTTATCACTTTCAAAGCCTATAGCGCGCAACAATGTTGTAACTGGTAATTTTTTCTTTCTATCAATGTAGGCATACATCACATTGTTGATGTCTGTTGTAAACTCCATCCATGATCCTCTGAAGGGTATTATCCTGGCTGAAAAGAGTTGTTGTCCGTTAGCATGGAAACTCGTTCCAAAGAATACCCCAGGCGAACGATGCAACTGGGAGACGATAACCCGCTCTGCTCCGTTAATTACAAAAGTTCCTCTTGGAGTCATGTATGGGATTTGCCCTAAATAAACATCCTGAATTATAGTCTCGAAATCTTCGTGCTCTGGGTCGGTACAATAGAGTTTTAATTTAGCCTTGAGAGGTACGCTATATGAAAGACCTCGCTCAAAACACTCATCTATCGAATATCTTGGTGGATCAATGAAATATTCAAGAAATTCAAGTACGAAGTTATTTCTGGAATCGGAGATTGGAAAATTCTCACTAAATACTTTATAAAGCCCTTCATTGACACGATCTTCAGGGTTTGTTTCCAGCTGAAAAAAATCTTGAAAAGACTGGATTTGAATATTTAAAAAATCCGGATAAGTAGATTTTATTTTTGTTCTTGAGAAGCTAATTCTTTCAGTATTTTCTTGAGCCAATGTAGTAATATTTTGATTTTGAAACATTTATAAAAAACAAAGAACATTTATTCATTAGACAAAGAAATATAGACACTGCACAGGAAACCTGGCAATTGTCTATATTTCTTATTTTAAAAAAAGTCGTTGAAATTACTTAATCTCAACTTCTGCTCCTGCTTGTTCGAGTTGCGCTTTAAGGGCTTCAGCTTCGTCTTTTGATACTCCTTCTTTAAGCACCTTAGGCGCTGCATCAATAAGCTCTTTTGCTTCTTTCAATCCAAGGCTGGTCAGCTCTTTTACAAGTTTTACCACTGCTAATTTGCTCTGTCCAGCATGCTTGATTACAACGTCGAATGTTGATTTTTCCTCAGCCTGTTCGGCATCAGATGCGGCTACAGCAGGGCCTGCTACGACTGTCGCTGCAGCAGCGGGTTCAATACCATATTCTTCTTTTAAAATTTGTGCTAGCTCATTTACCTCTTTTACTGTAAGACTAACTAGCTGTTCAGCGAATGCTTTTAAATCTGCCATTATATTATTGTTTTAAAATTATTCTGAATTTGTACAATTATTCACCTTTTTCTGATAAAGTTTTGAGTATTCCCGAAAGCTTATGACCACCAGACTGTAAAGCAGAAATGACATTCTTGGCTGGCGATTGAAGCAATGCGATGACGTCTGCAATAACTTCATTCTTAGATTTGATGTTTTCAAGTGTATCAAGCTTATCTTCACCCACAAAAAATGACTCCTGTACATAAGCGCCTTTAAGGATCGGCTTATCCGTTTTGAAACGTTTGCGAAAATCCTTTATAACTTTTGCAGGCAAATTAGCTGATTCAGTAAACATTACAGAAGTTTCGCCTTTTAATATAGGAAATAATTCTGTAAAGTCTTTTCCGGTTCTTTCCATTGCTTTTTTCAGCAATGTATTTTTAACCACTTTCAGTTTAATATCATTCTTAAAACATGTACGCCTCAACTCATTTGTAACTGCCACTGTAAGATTGGCAATATTAGTCACATAAAAATTTGATGACTCATTGAGTTGTTTGGATAATGCTTCGATGATTTGATCTTTTTCCGCACTTGTCATAATTATTATCTCCTCTCTTTACGGAAGTTAATTAATTAACTGATTTTGGGTCAACTTGTATTCCATAGCTCATTGTGCTGGATATGTAGATACTTTTTATATAAGTACCTTTAGCAGCAGCAGGTTTCAGTTTTATAACAGTATGGATAAACTCTTTTGCGTTATCCAAAATCTTATTATTATCAAAAGAGACCTTAGCTACGGATGAATGTATAATACCGGTTTTGTCAACCTTAAAATCAATCTTTCCAGCTTTTACTTCTTTCACTGCTTTTTCAACTTCCATGGTAACAGTACCGGTTTTGGGATTTGGCATCAAGCCGCGAGGGCCTAATATTCTACCCAAAGGGCCAACCTTTGGCATGACATTAGGGGTAGTAATAACCACATCAATATCAGTCCATCCTCCTTTTATCTTTTCTATATAATCGTCAAGGCCAACATGGTCGGCGCCAGCATTTTTTGCCTCTTCCTCTTTATCAGGGGTGCAAAGCACAAGAACTCTGACAACTTTTCCTGATCCGTGAGGTAATGTAACACTACCGCGCACCATTTGGTTAGCTTTACGAGGATCAACTCCTAAACGAATATCAAGATCAACAGAGGAATCAAATTTGGTGGATGTGATATTTTTTACTACCTGAATTGCGTCAACCAACGAGTAAGTAGCATTTTTATCAAACTTCGCCAAAGCTTCTCTTCTGTTTTTTGTCAATTTTCCCATTGCGAATCTTTTAATTTACTTGTTTTAAATGCTAATAGATTAAATTAATTTTCAGCAAACGGTGGTGTGCCTCTTACCGTAATTCCCATACTTCTGGCTGTTCCGGCAACCATTCTCATCGCTGACTCAATAGTGAAGCAATTCAGGTCGTTCATCTTACTTTGTGCAATATCTTTCACCTGATCCCAGGTTACGGCAGCAATTTTCTTACGATTGGGTTCCATCGAACCCGATTTCTGCTTTGAAATCTCAAGAAGCTGCACCGCAACAGGTGGTGACTTTATAATAAAATCAAAGGATTTATCCCTATAAACAGTAATGATAACAGGAATGATCTTTCCAGCTTGATCCTGCGTTCTACCATTAAATTGTTTACAAAACTCCATAATATTCACACCTTTAGCGCCTAATGCAGGCCCTACAGGTGGTGAAGGATTTGCGGCTGCGCCTTTGATTTGCAACTTTATTATTCCACTTACTTCTTTTGCCATTTGCCTTGTTTGCTTAAATAGTAAATAAATTAATTGCCAACATACTTACGATAAATAAGGTATCTACTCTTTCTCAACCTGCATAAAACTAAGTTCTAACGGAGTTTTACGACCGAAGATTTTCACCATTACTTTCAATTTTTTCTTCTCCTCATTGATCTCTTCAATAACACCGCTAAAACTATTAAAAGGACCGTCAGTTACTTTAACAGCTTCTCCAACTATGAACGGTACGTTAACTTCCTCGCCAAGTTCGGCTAATTCATCAACTTTTCCAAGTATTCGCTTCACCTCTGCCTCTCTTAAAGGGTCAGGCTCACCACGTGTTCCTAAAAATCCAATAACATTAGGAATGTTTCTAATTATGTGAGGTATCTCTCCTGTAAGAACTGCTTCAATTAAAATATAGCCTGGAAAATAATTCCGTTCTTTTGTTATTTTTTTTCCTTTACGTACCTGATAAACCTTTTCTGTTGGAATAAGCACCTGGCTGATATAATCCTGCAATCCAAGGAGATTAATTTCATTATCAAGATATTCTTTAACCTTCTTCTCCTTGCCACTAATTGACCTAATTACGTACCATTTTTTTTCGCTATTCATTCCAACCGATTTTGTTTGGTTAAAAAAGTATTAGGTACCCGATTCAACTCCAAATTAAAACCAGGTATAAATACCCTCCATTAGCTTACTAAAGCCGAAATCCATCAGAAATACCACAAAAGCGATAATCAGGGAAGCAATGGATACAACGATAGCGCTACTTTGGAGTTCACTCCATGTTGGCCAGGAAACTTTATGTAACAGCTCATCATAACTTTCCTTGGCGTAATTAATTAAACTAAATTTTGCCATTATAATTTTTTCATTTTATAGCACGGGAGGTAGGAATCGAACCCACAGCCTACGGTTTTGGAGACCGTCGCTCTACCA
>JAAYWF010000240.1 GCA_012516825.1 Lentimicrobium sp.
AAGGATGTTCCTCCGATGTATGGTTCATTGCAATGTCGAAAATAATTCTTATATTTCGTTGATGAGCATCCTCAATGAACTCTTTGAAAACAGTCATTCGTTCCTCTTCCGAAGCTTCAGGTGATAATCCCAACAACTCTTCACGAATTTTTTTATAGTTCCGTATATCAAATCCTGCATCGCGCATTGGCGAATCAAGAACAGGAAGTAGCCAGAGGCAGTTTACCCCAAGTTTTTGGATATAATCAAGGCGTTGGCGTAACCCTACAAAATTTTCATTGAACAAATCAACATATAGCGAATAGACAATTGCATCCTTATACCATTCCGAAGGTTGAGGACTGATGTTTAAGTTGTTTTTAAAATTTTTAATATAGTGGATAAAATTGGAAAGTTCATGCTCATAGGCATTGCCATAAAGCTGTTTCCAAAGCGATTTTAATTTTTTGATAATCTCCATTTTGATGATAGTTTATTACTGATTAAAATATAATCTGCAAGTTGGTAATAGATTCCGACAATTGAAATTTTATTTGAAGTAATTCTTTCTCGCTATCCCAGAACGAAATCTGTGTTTTAGTAGTTTGATAGGCTTGTTTGGAAAGCGCATTTTTAACGGGAACTCTTCCGGTTTGAATTTTGCCGGGCTTGGAATTGTATCCGTGAATTAATAATTCAATATTGCGTGTAGCTGGTTTGCTGTTGTAGTTAAATGCCTCTTTACGATTAAAGGTAAAAAGTACAAAGCTGTCGAAGTGCATTGATTTGATCTCCAAAAGCTCGTATAATCCTTTTTCATAAGCCGATTTTGTCTCTCCATCATCATCGTAAATAATGAATTCCGAATTTATGATTTCGGGATCATAATAATGGTGGATGATCAGGTTTTCAGATGTGTATGCTGTAGTATTTTTAATGGGATTGATCATTGGAATAAAACCTCCGCCACGTGCAAATACCGGTATGTTCTCCAGGGTTGTTGATTTCTCGATCCATTTGCCGCCGTTCATTACCTGATCGGTGAAAAAGTCATACCATTTTCCTTTAGGGAGGTACACCTTTCGCATTTTTGCATCTTTTTCAAGAATTGGCGCTATCAACAGATTTGGTCCCCAGAGGAATGTGTCGTCAATATTGCTGATTTCATCATTATCAGGTTCTTCAAAAAAGAGAGGTTTTGTCAGTGGAGTTCCTTTAATGCTGTTAAGCCATGCGATCGAATAGTTGTAAGGTAACATCCTGTACCGCAGGTCAATATATTCCTTTATAATTTTTTGTGCATTATCGCTATATGCAATTGGTTCTACGGGTGCGTTGGTGTCGCCGTGTGGGCGGAAAACAGGGTTAAAAGCGCCGTATTGTAGCCATCTCAGGTAAAGCTCTTCATCAGGTTCGCCCATAGCAAATCCTCCTAAGTCGGAGTGCATATAAGAAAACCCGCTAAGTGTCATGCCCAGAACAGCAAGGGGCTGTACTTGAAATCCATTCCAGTCTCTTGATACATCTCCCGACCATGGATAAACGCTGTATCGTTGCGAACCGGCAAAACCAGAGCGGTTGAGATTGAAAAGCCTGACCTCAGGATACTCAAGGCTATAGTAGTCCCAAAGCATTTTATGCCAATAATGGCTATAAAGGTTATGTACCACTTCGGCGCTTCCTATAAAATGTTGCATTTTTTCGGGATGTTTTTCCGGCTCACCCAGATCGCCCCACCAACCGGCAATACCTATTTCGATCTGCCTGCGGTATTGTTCCCAGAACCATCTTCGGGCATCGGGATTAAAAACGTCAATCAACCCTCCGGGGCCAAACCATAGATCGTCAATTACAAATGTATTACCATTATTATCGGTTCCCATGTATTTGTTGTCGGAAGCTAATTGCCAGTTTTTGGACTCCTGTAGGATAAATGGCTCAGTAATAAGTATTGTTTTTATTCCTCTTTGTTTAAAACGTTGAATCATCTGTTCAGGTTCCGGCCAGTTTTTTTTATACCAGTCGAGGTTTCCCATGTAAAAATGATCGTGAACTCCCAATCCAAACCAATAAAGATCAATGATGATGGCATCTAACGGATATCCGGCTTCAATCATTTGATCAACAATAGCTTCAGTTTCGTGTTGAGTTTTGTAACCAAATTTCGACTGTAAATTACCCAATGCCCAGCGTGGTGGCATAGGCTGATAGCCAGTAAGGCGCCCATATTCTTTTAAAATGGAGTCAAAATCGTTATCGGCAATAACGTAATATGACATTTCCCCGCCGATTGAGCTGAATTCCATCACATTATTTTGGTGAACATCAAGGTCGAGCCAGCCTTTGGATGCATTGTCAAACAGCAATCCGTAACCCTTTGAGGATATAATAAATGGCACAGAGAAGTTCAGATTGGGAGAGTTCAAATTATAACCGTAAACAGCTTGATTATATAACTCGTAGCGATGGCCTCTGCGGTTGAGAGGCGTGGTGCGAAATCCGGCGCCATAAATCTTTTCATCAGGTTTTAACGAAAAACGGAAACCTTCAACTTCATTTGATTTAAAATAGCCATCCGACTCGGCCAATATTTGATTCCCTTTTTGAAAAAAGATCAATTTGAATGGCGATTTTTTAATTACTACCTGTAGTTTATCGCGGGTATAAAAAAGCTCATTTTCGTCTTCGAATAAAGCGCCGCCTGTTTTGTCGGCAGATAGAACAACGGAGTGTGAAGTAACCTCCTGATCTGACTTTTTTTGCGCAAAACTAACCTGTACAATGGATGAATTAATGAAAGAAACACTAATGCTGCCAAGCGATGTTTTGATTACCAACTTGTTATCCGATAGATGGTGGGAGATATATTGATTCTTTTTTTCCTTTTGAAATAAAGAGAAATCAGTTAGGTAATTAGCCACAAAAAATGCACTTGCTAAAATCCCTAAGATGATTAGAGGAATTACTATTTTTTTGTTCACGCGTATAAAGGTTTGTCTGTTTTTGATCTCCGTGCAAAAATAGAGTATTGCACAATATGTAATGATTTGAATTTTATCTGACGAGAAGAGGATTATATCAATCGCTAAATATGGTACATAATCTCGTTTAGGTGGAAATAGCAAAACTGGAACTCGCCTCATAAAAATAAAATTGATGGTTTTATACAGAAGAAGCGTGTTGTTGCTTAAAACGGTGTTAATCCAATTATTGAAGTTCTAATAGTTGCCAAATATTTAATGAAAGAATGATATAATTTTGCGGAGAATTGGCTAAATTTCTTATCGCGAAAGTTTTACAAGGAGTTCAATTATTTATGTCAAAACAATTTTCAGTTTTACTATCAACAGCATTTCTTCCACCCATCCAATGGTTTGTCTATTTATTGAAAGCAGAGAAGGTGTTGATCGAAAACTTTGAAACTTACCCAAAACAGACTTATCGCAATCGTTGCGAGATTGCCACTGCTAACGGAAAGCAGGTTTTAACAATCCCTGTTATAAAAATTTTTGGAAATCATACTAAAACACATGAGATTGAGATCGCTAACGATGAAAAATGGCAAATTCGACATTGGCGTTCTTTAGTGGCTGCTTATGCAAATTCCCCTTATTTCCTTTATTATCAGGACGAACTGCAACCATTTTTTTTGGAGGAATATATTAATTTGATGGAGTTTAATCTGTGCATAATAAAATCTCTAATGGCTATTATTGGGATTTACAAATCTATTGAGCTAACCGATACTTTCGAATTAAATCCAAAAAATGTTTTTGACCTAAGAAATGAAATTACTCCTAAGAGGACTTTTGACCACTTTCATTTACCAACATATTATCAGGTTTTTGAAGAAAAAAACGGTTTTTTCTCAGGTTTAAGCATCATTGATCTTCTTTTTAATATGGGACCAGAAACGTTCGATGTGCTTAATAGCGTGAATGTTAATTGTTGAAACCTCTCTGATTCTTTTCAATAGCGATTATCCCGGATATTCTATTCTGAGATGATATATATTCATTAGCTTACGTTTGAGAATTTTTCGTATTTGGGTAATATCGCGGAGGGTAATATTGGAATTTGAAAACTGACCCGATTCTACCTGTTTGTCAATAATTTTATCTACTAATGTACTAATGGATTTTTCGTCAACAACTTTTAGGCTTCTTGATGCTGCTTCTACCGAGTCGGCCATCATCACCACTGAGGTCTCTTTGGAGAAAGGAACATGCCCGGGATAGCTAAAAAGCCGTTCGTCAATCGTTTCATCAGGGTTCTCTCTTTTTTGCATAATATAAAAGTAATCAACTTTGCGAGTGCCATGGTGGGTGCGAATAAAATCAATTATCTGATCGGGGATATTATTTTTTTTAGCCTCTTCAATTCCCTTTGTTACGTGTTCGATGATGATTGACGCACTCTCTTCGTAGGTAAGCTCGTCATGAGGATTTACTCCGGTAAGCTGGTTCTCGATGAAGTACCTTGGATTATCCATTTTTCCAATGTCATGATATAGTGCGCCCGTACGTGTAAGTAAAGCATTACCTCCGATTATCTGGATACATTCTTCAGCAAGATTAGCCACTTGAAGCGAATGTTGGAACGTCCCTGGCGCTTTCATCGAGAGTTTACGAAGAAGCTTGCTGTTGGTATCCGACAATTCTAATAAAGTAACATCGGTAACTAATCCAAAAATTTTTTCGAAAAGATAAATAATAGGATAAGAAAGAAGTATGAGCAAAGCCGAACCGCCAAACATTGCATAATTTATGAGTCGTATCTCATCAAAATTGCCTTGTTGCAATAGATTAAGACCGGTGTAAATAACAGAATACGATACAAAGATTATCAGTGAGGTTACTAAAAATTGCGATCGGCGCGTAAGGTTGATGATGCTGAAAATAGTAATGATACCTACAATGAGTTGAGTAAAGACAAATTGAAAACTATTGGGTACAAGGAAGCCTATTAGTATAATGGTGATTATGAAAACGTATAGCGCAACGCGTGTGTCGAAAAACACACTAATTATTATGGGTACGATACATAATGGAATAATGTAAATATATCCTTCTCCGAATTTCATCGTAAGACTGGTTACAAATACCATTAGGATAATGGTTAGGAGAATCAGTACTATTTTTTTTGTATCTTCAAATATTTCCTTTCTGAAAACATATAAAAATAGAATCAACACGAGCATGGAGACACTTACAAGGATAACCTGCCCTAATAAAATCAACCTGAAGTTGCTATTATCGCTTGCTCTATCCTGGTACTCTTTTTTTAACGATTCGAGGATTTGATATTTAGCAAGTGTAACTACTTCTCCTTTTGAGATTATCCGTTCGCCCTCTTGTACCATTCCCCGGGTAGTAGAAATGTTATTTAGTTTATTTTCTACCTCTGCTAACGTAACCCGTTGATTAAAAAGCACATTTTGAGTGATTGCCTCTTCTAAAGTTTTTATCAAAAGTTCTTTATCAGCAAATTCAGCCTCCTCAACTTTTTTTAGCATTTCTGAATAGGCATTATGGATGGTATAAAAATCGGATAGCTTGGCTCTTTCTGCAGTATTGTCAATCAGTATCATAATATTATGATCGTCTGATTTGTTATCAATCTCCGATACTGATTGAAGCACCCCTCTTGTATAGATCAGCGAGAGGATGTCGAGACCTGTCTGGGATGTTGAACGTTTCAGATTCTCTTTCACATTGATGCTGCCATATTTCGAAACCCATGCTTTATCTAGGTTTTTGCTGAACTCGCTGCGTTTGTTTTCGTAAACTGCTAAATCGAATTCAAAGAAGAGTTCATTATTCTGGATGATTTCTTGTTTTTCTTTTTCAAGCTCGTCGGCCGGTTTTAATATTCCAAGGTCAAAAGGGGCGATGAGATCATTATGAAGCCAGGGCCGATCGCGGGTATAATCGTATTTGAATTTTGCCTCCTTTGGGAAAAAGGTAACTAAAATCGCTATGCTGATCAGAAAGAGAAATGTTTTCTGAATTGTAGAATAGTTTTGTGTGATCTTTGACCAAAATTGATTCATAAGGTTTTGAATAATTCGCTGCTAAAATAACAATTTCTATTTTGCTGTTTGGCTAATTCATTATATTCTTTTCGTTGCTGAACCACTTTAGAATAGAAGAATATCTGTAAAATTTACATAGAAATTGTTGTTTTTAACTTTTAAGTGTTCTGTTTTATCCTTTATATTTGCAAAAAAAGAACATTTTGAAAATAGCTGTAAATACAAGATTGTTTATTAAAGGGAGGCTTGAAGGGATTGGTTGGTTTTCTTACGAATGCCTGAAACGGATCACCACTCAGCATCCCGAACATCAGTTTTATTTTATCTTCGATCGTAAGTTTGACGAAGAGTTTATTTTTGCCGATAACATCGAACCTATCGTAGCTTTTCCGCAAGCCAGGCATCCGTTTTTATATTATTTATGGTTCGAGCATTCTATTCCAAGAGTGTTGAAAAGGGTAGGGGCCGACCTGTTTTTTTCTCCTGACGGGTACCTATCCCTTTGCTCTAAAACGCCATCGGTAAACGTTTTTCATGATTTGAACTTTGAGCATTATCCCGAAGACCTTCCTTACTTTGAGCGTAAATTTTACCGTCATTATTTTCCGAAGTATGCCCATAAGGCTCTCCGTATTGCCACGGTGTCAGAATATTCTAAAAATGATATTGTGAGCCTGTATGGTGTTGATAACGATAAAATAGATGTTGTTTACAATGGCGCTAACGAATCTTTCGGACCTATATCAGAGCCTGAGAAGCAAGTTGTAAGAGAGCGTTTCGCGCATGGAGCTCCTTATTTTTTGTTTGTAGGTTCGCTTCATCCACGTAAAAACCTTGCAAGGCTATTTCCGGCTTTTGACCAGTTTAAGATTTCGGATAATGATAGTGTAAAATTGGTGATTGTAGGCGAAAAGAAATGGTGGACAGAAGCTATCGAAAAGGCCTATAACCAAATGAATTACAAGGACGACGTTATTTTTACCGGTCGTTTGCCTGTTAAAGATTTGCATCAGGTTATTGCTTCGGCGCTTGCTATAACTTATGTCAGTTATTTTGAAGGTTTTGGAATACCTATTCTGGAAGCTTTTTACTGTCATACTCCGGTCATCACTTCGCAGGTTACCTCTATGCCCGAAGTTGCCGGCGATGCTGCAATCTTGGTTGATCCTATGTCAATAAGTTCGATTGCTGATGGAATGGCAAGAATGGCGAATGATGAAAATCTCCGTAAGTCTTTAGTCGAAAAAGGTATCGAAAGATCGGCGTTGTTCAGTTGGCAAAAATCGTCGGAACGTCTTTGGAATACTATCCAAAAGGCTTTAGATACAATAAACCAAGAAGCTAAATAGTGATATTGAGTGTTGCCAATCTTTAGTAAAAGAATATTTTATAGATTAAAAAAAGCTTGTAATTGTGATTTTTTGAATTATTAAAAAGGAATGGAAGAAAAAACAAAAAAAGCAGATCAACAAAATTCCAATAAGCTTGAATTTAATCTAGATTGCACTCCGACAATAGATAAAGTGAGCGAGCCTAAGGTTTTGAATTATAATCTGAAAAAGAGAACTAATAAGAGAGTTGACGAGAGTTGGAGCAGTTCGAAATCATGGAACTGGTTTTAGGATTTCAGAGAAAAATCTGACAATGCTTTATTCGAAACAGAAAAAATTGCTATAACAAGTATGTTTTCATGATGGTCATAAAAGCTTTTGCTTTCGTTCGCTAAAGTCTCTTCACCTTGTCTTTTTATCTATTGATTAGTAGATATATCTTTTTCATCATTAATATAATCAGGGCAATCTTTACAGTCGAGGCTTCTGTTATACATTAGCATTGCCCGCGAGCTCATTCCCATGCTTGAAAAGCCTCCGTCATGAAAAAGGTTTTGCATTGTAACTTTTTTTGTCAGATCGGAGAAAAGTGTTATGACATAATCGGCGCACTCGTCGGCTGAAG
Source organism: Lentimicrobium sp. (assembly GCA_012516825.1). Taxonomy (GTDB): domain Bacteria; phylum Bacteroidota; class Bacteroidia; order Bacteroidales; family 4484-276; genus RZYY01. The sequence goes on from JAAYWF010000240.1 coordinate 7,970, forward strand.
CATTACCCAATGGCGACATGCGTTCGGTGAAATCCATCAGCCCGTCAAAGCCTTTTACGGCGCTGCCGGCAGTTGTTTTAGTTGGCGATTGCGAAACGGTATTTACCCTTACTTTACGCTCTCGACCATATATGTATCCAAAGCTTCGTGCTATTGATTCGAGAAGCGCTTTGGCATCGGCCATATCGTTGTAACGATAAAGAGTGCGTTGTGCGGCAACGTATGACATAGCAACCACCGAGCCCCATTCCTTGATAGCGTCAAGTTTATAAGCTATTTGCAAAACTTTATGGAACGACATTGCTGAAATGTCAAGGGTCTTTACTAGTAAATCGTAGTTTAGATCGTTGTATGGCCTACCCTTACGTACGTTCATTGACATGGCAATAGAATGAAGGATGAAATCAAACTTCCCTCCAAAATGATCCATCGTTTTAGCTATCAGATTTTCAATATCTTTTTCGCTCGTAGCATCTGCCGGAATAATGATTGATTTAGTCTTAGCTGCTAATTCATCTATTTCGCCAAAACGCATGGCAATAGGCGTGTTGGTAAGAACAAGCTGTGCGCCCTCCTCGCTGGCCCTTTCAGCCACTTTCCAGGCTATAGACATATTGTTCAAAGCGCCGAAAATAATTCCTTTTTTGCCTTCAAGTAGTTTGTGTGCCATCTTATTGTTAGTTATTGAGTTTTGTAAATAAGTTAATTTTTAAAAGCTCTTTTGCTGTTTCCATTGCAGGTAGGGTAACGGTGGAATCGCTTAACATCTTGGCAATTTCTACAATGCGTTCTTCCTGCTGCAGCTCTTTGATAAGTGTCTTTGTTATCTTGTTGTCAGTCTCTTTAAAAACGACAAAGTGATGGGCACCCCGAGCAGCAATTTGTGGTAGATGTGTTATAGCGATAACCTGCATATCTTTTGATATCAATTGCATAATGCCGCCCATTTTTCCGGCTATTTCGCCGGAGATACCGCTATCAATTTCGTCGAAGATAATAGAAGGTAGCGATTTTTTTGCTGCGATCAACGATTTTATAGCGAGCAATACTCTTGAGAGTTCACCACCGGAAGCCACTTTGGCCAATTCGTGTAGTTCGCTGCTTTTGTTAGCATTGAATCGAAACATAGCGGATTCCCTACCTGTTTCTGATAACTCCCTTTTTGGATTGAGGTTAACAACAAAGCTGGCTTGTGCCATTCCAAGTTCTCTGATCAATTGTAAAACCTCTTGCTCAAAGCTTGTTTTTACTCTTCCTCTTTCTGCCGAAAGCTGCGAGGCCATTTTTTCCAATTCCTTATAAATAGCGGCAACTTCTGCATTCAGTATTTCAATCTGTTCATTGAGTGAAGAATAGGCCTCCATGCGTTTGCGGTAGTCATTTTTTATTGCGATAAGCTCCTCAATGTTGTTACAGCGGTGTTTCTGTTGTAACTGATATATCAAGTTAAGGCGAAGGTTAAGCTCTTGGATTTTTTCCGGTTCAACTTCCAAGTGTTCCTCTACTCTGCTAATTTCTTGTGAAGCCTCTTTAAGCTCAAAATAGGTATTTTCGAAAAGGTTAAAAACCTGTTCTATCTTTGAGTGAAATGACTTGACTTTTTTTAGCTCATTGATCAGGTTCTGAAGCATGTCGAGCGCTCCCTGTTCGCGGTCAAGAATATCGGCTGATGATGCAAGTTTTGTTTTTATCTCCTCGGCATGCATTAGTAGTTTTAGCTCTTCCTCAATGTTCATTTGCTCATCGGCAATCAGTTGAGCTGCTTCAAGCTCGTCGTATTGATATTTGTAAAACTCTTGTTCAAGCGCAGCTTCATTTTCTTTTTGAATCAGATCGGCTAACATCTGTTTTTTATGCCGATATGTCTTGAACGTTTCGGAGTAAGAGTTTCGTTTTTCATCCAATCCACCGAAAGCGTCAAGCGCCAACAACTGGAAAGATTCATCCTGAAGGATTGTAACTTTATTTTGCGAGTGGATGTCAATTAGTTTTTCAGCTAACTCCTTTAATATATTTAGGTTGACTGGTGTGTCGTTGATAAAGGCTCTGGATTTACCGGAAGGTAGTATTTCTCTGCGCAGGATTGATTGTTCTGGATCCCAATCGAGGTTATTATCAGCAAAGAAGGGCGCCAGATTAAGATTTTTTACATCAAAAAATCCCTCTACAATACATTTTTCCTTTTTATCTTTTAGCGATTGGCTGTCGGCACGTTGGCCAAGGATAAGCCCTAAAGCCCCTAAAATAATGGATTTGCCGGCGCCTGTTTCGCCCGTGAGAACCGAAAAGCCATGAGAAAATGTTACGTCAAGCTCTTCGATTAGTGCATAATTTTTTATGGTTAAATGTTTTAGCATCCAGCAGTTATTAGCAGTGCGCAATTAAAAAAACAAACAATTACTATTTATGTTTGAAAAGGAGATGACGCATTTCGTTTTAACTATTGTTTCGAATTGTAGTGGCTCTATCAATTAACATTTTATTTTGTAACTATCACTTAATAAGGCGCTTGTTTTTCTTATCGGTAATAGTTTTGATTTAGAAATAACCTTCTCGTTTTTTCTGTTCCATGCTACCTATCTGATCAAAATCAATGACTCTTGTAGTACGTTCCGATTTTGTGGCGGTCATCATCTCTTCCACAATTTTTTCAATAGTATCAGCTTCTGATTCGATAGCTCCAGTAAGTGGGTAACAACCTAATGTGCGAAACCTGACTTTTTTCATAACGGCTGTTTTGGCCAGCTCGGTTGGCATTCTTTCATCGTCAACTAATATCATGGCGTCGTTGTATTCTACTATCGGTCGCTCTTTAGCATAATAGAGCGGCACTATAGGTATTTTTTCCAATCGTATATATTGCCAAATGTCTAATTCAGTCCAGTTGGAAAGCGGGAAAACCCTTATGGACTCTCCTTTATGGATACGTGCATTATAGATGTTCCACAATTCCGGTCGTTGATTTTTCGGGTCCCATTGATGGAAACTGTCGCGGAATGAAAAGATCCTCTCTTTAGCTCTCGATTTTTCTTCATCCCTTCGGGCGCCACCATAGGCAGCGTCGAAGCCATATTTAGTAAGCCCTTCTAACAGGGCCTGGGTTTTCATTATGTCAGTATGCACTTTACTTCCATGTGTAAATGGACCAACACCACTTTCAAATCCCTCTTTATTATAGTGTACTATCAAATCCCAGCCCTTTTCTTTAGCATAATTATCCCTGAACTCCACCATCTCTCTGAATTTCCATTTGGAATCAATATGCATCAGCGGGAATGGAACTTTGCCTGGGTAGAAAGCCTTCTCTGCCAGACGTACCATTACCGATGAGTCTTTACCTATGGAATAGAGCATTACAGGGTTTTCAAACTCAGCCGCCACTTCACGAATAATATGAATAGCTTCAGCTTCAAGTTCCTGTAGATTGGTAAGATTATATCCGTTCATTTTTAGTAGTTCTTCGCAAGGTTGTTTGACGAATAATTTTGTTTAATAGCTTTGAAAACCTGATTTGTTATTGTCAGTAAAGTGTTCTGACACAATAAACAATATGAAAGTGTACCTTAAAAGTATCATAGCTTTCTGTTCGAGATTTAGGTTACAAATCTATAAAAATTCTTTTTTTCAAATTTAACTCTAAGACATTCAGCAAACCATCCAACATCCTTGTGATGCGTATCATCTGGCCGATGAGTAGAAGAAGGATGATAACCATTATCTGGTCGTTTGCAAATCCGGAAAGGATTTCGTTTGGAGTTAATACACCTAAGATGCCAATAATGAGCACACTTTATAAAGCTTAATGCCTGCCAAATCAGATCGGTATAAAGCGAAATGATGATAAGAGAATAACAAGTAGCGCTACTATGCCGTCAAAAGTAAGCATAGGACTTATTGTTTGGACAAGATTGTTGGCTTTTTCAGTTGTCCGCGAGGAACGGTAGCCACAACACACAATCCTAACTGCTCTATCTGTATAATTGCCTTGTTTTTTGTTATTCTTAAAATTACTCCCTCCACACCCTTCATAATCCCTGATGAAACCTGAACCAGATCACCTTTCTCTATTGAAATACTATAGCCTTCGGTTTTTTTTAGAAATAGTTTGATTCGTTCAATTTCAATCTCTCTTACAACAGCAGGAGCGCCAAGATAATAAACAAACCTGATTACCCCTGAAATTTTTAACACTTTCATCATATCACTAAGGCTGATCTTCACAAAAAGATAGGAGTTGAAAAGAGGGACGCTTACCTCTTTTTTTCTGTCACTCCATTGCCGAATAGTGTTGTAAGTAGGAAAGTAGGTCTCTATGTTTTCACCGATAAGACGCTGATAGACTTTTTTTTCAGATCTTGGAGCAGTATAAATCACATACCAAACAGGTTGTTGCAAAGTATTATAATTTTTGTTTTTACTGCTCATCACATGAGTTTGCTGTCAGTTTATTTTTGTAGAGGATCACAGTTATAACCTGAAACTTCTGATCTTATGAACAATCTCAATGCTTGGTCTGGCATCCTCAAGTCCAAATCCTTCACCATTTAATATTTTCTGATATGTTACGGTATGTAAGTCAGTAAATCCATCGCTGAACTCTATTTCTTTTCCTTCTATTTTGATTGATCGGAATGTACGTTGGCCTTTTTGTCGAATTTTTTCCGGCACATCATTAATGTCAAGGCTGAGTTTCCAGTTTACCCGTGCACGTTTAAGCTCTAAATAACCACTTACTTTATCAGGTTGCGAATGGGTCAGTTGGAGATTGGTCATCTTTCCGAAAATCCAAGTTAGCATATCGAAAAAGTGTACTCCTATGTTTGTGGCTACACCTCCCGATTTTTGAACATCTCCTTTCCATGAGATAAAGTACCAACGACCACGGGAAGTTACGTAATTAAGATCAATGTCATAAATTTTATCTTTTGGGCCTTCGTCTATCTGTTTTTTTAGCGCAATGATAGCCGGGTGGTAGCGCAACTGGAGGATTGTATAAATTCTTTTATCAGATTCATTTTCAATCTCTTGTAGTGCATCTACATTCCAAGGATTTAATACGATGGGTTTTTCGCATATTGCATGGGCATTATTACGAAGTGCAAGCCTGATATGGGCATCATGAAGGTAGTTTGGCGAACAGATACTAATGTAATTTACCTGTCCTTTAGAATTTCTTCTTCGCAGCTTGTCAAGATGTCGGTCGAAACGTTCTGGTTCGGTAAAAAAGTCGCAATCAGGGAAATAACTATCCATGATACCTACACAATCGAACGGATCGAGTGCTGCTATCAACCTGTTACCAGTATCGCATATTGCTTTCAGATGTCGTGGTGCAATGTATCCTGCAGCTCCTATCAAT
>JAAYWF010000241.1 GCA_012516825.1 Lentimicrobium sp.
ACGCTCTTGCAGCAGCAGATTCAGTAATCATCCCCGTACAATGCGAATATTTTGCTTTGGAAGGATTAGGCAAGTTGCTCAACACTATCAAAATAGTACAGACGAGGATAAATCCTGATTTGGATATCGAAGGAATTTTGCTTACTATGTACGATTCAAGGCTAAGATTAGCCAAACAGGTTGTTGAAGAGGTAAGGACTCATTTTCAGCAAATGGTGTTTAACACTATCATCCACCGCAATACAAGGTTGGGTGAAGCTCCAAGTTTCGGTGAGACAATCATTATGCATGATGCCGATTCTACCGGCGCAATTAATTATCTGAATCTGGCAAGGGAGATACTTCAGAAAAATCACTTAACAAAAACTGCTCACAACGAAATAAGCACAGATTTTTTAAATTAACATGAGTAAATCCAAAAAAAGCTCGTTAGGCAGGGGGCTTAAAGCTATTTTACAAAGTCCTGAAACTGATATCACTTCAAAAGATATTTCAGGCAACTACGTTGTGGGAGCTATTGCTAACATTGCATTAGGAAAGATAGAAGCCAACCCCTTTCAGCCTCGAAACAAGTTTGAAGAAGAGTCGCTCAACGAATTAGCCGATTCCATACGCGAGCAGGGTATTATTCAACCTCTGACGGTTCGTAAGCTTGGATATGACAAATATCAGATCATTTCGGGTGAGCGGCGGCTACGTGCCGCTAAGATTGCCGGCCTCGCCGATGTTCCATGTTACATACGTGTGGCAAATGATGAGGAGATGTTGGAACTGGCGTTAGTCGAAAATATCCACCGTCAGGATTTGAATGCTATTGAGATAGGAATAAGCTATCAACGGTTGATGGAAGAGTGCAACCTAACACAGGAAGAACTTAGCAAAAAAGTTGGCAAACAGCGTTCCACTATTGCCAATTATATCCGTCTCTTGAAACTACCGGCAGAAGTGCAGATTGCCCTTCGCGAAAATTTGATAAGCATGAGCCATGCACGCTCTATCATTAACTTGGAAAATAGAAGCGATCAAATTAAACTATTGAAAGAGATCCTTCAAAATGAACTTACAGTACGCGAAATAGAACAAAAGGTAAAACAGGCAAAAAAAGGGAAACTAAAAACCAGCGCCAAACCTTTGCCCGAAAAGTTTGACCTCTTTAGCAAAAAACTCTCGGAAGAACTTAATACACCTGTTGTTTTAAAAAAGGGCAGCAAAGGAAAGGGCTCAATAATTATTAGTTTTTCCTCGGAGGAAGAGTTCAACAGAATCACAGCATCGTTATTAAAGTAAAACCAATTATTGTCTAAATTAATTACTGAGCCTCTTGAAACGACAAACTGATACATTCAAAATTTCAAGAGTGGCAATAGCGCTCCTGTTAAGCTTGTCATGCTATTGTGTGTTTCCACAAATTAACGCGCAGGTAACGGACACAAAAAAAGAACATTCGCCCAAAAGGGCTACCATATACTCTGCTGTGCTTCCCGGCCTTGGTCAGGCTTACAATCAGAAATACTGGAAGATACCGATCGTATATGCCGGCTTTGGCGCTTTATACTATTTCATACACACCAACGGCAAAGAGTACCGCCAATTCAGAGATGCTTTTAATATAGTAGCAAGTGGTGATACATTAAATTTCCCAACCAACAGCTATATCTTACGTTACAATGCAAACCTTGATCAGTTGCGGGCCGGGCGCAACTATTACCGCCGAAACCTGGAACTCAGTTATATCATTACCGGCGCGCTCTACATCCTGCAAATCATTGATGCCAACGTGGATGCACATCTACACGATTTCGACATCAGCGATGATCTGAGCTTAAGCATAGAGCCTTATTTTCCGGATCAACCTTTATATGCAATAAAGCCTGTAGCAGGGATATCAATAAAACTAAAACTTTAACACTTATGAAAATTGCTATTGCCGGATATGGGAAAATGGGAAAAACAATTGAATCAATAGCTAAGGATTTTGGATATAAAATCGTGGCAATTGTTGATACTGAAAAAGATTGGGAGACAAAAAACAAAGAAATTGGCCAAGCTGATGTTATTATCGAGTTTACAATGCCTTCGGCTGCCCCATCAAACATACGCCGGTGTTTTAACCTCAATATTCCGGTTGTAAGTGGCACTACAGGTTGGCACGACCAAACAGAGATAATCAAAAAAGAGTGTCTTGCTACAAATAATACCCTCTTGACCGCTCCTAATTTCAGTATTGGAGTAAACATCTTTTTCTACTTGAACCGCTATTTAGCCAAAATTATGAATCGAATGTACCAATATGATTTGCTCCTTGAGGAGGTTCATCATCAACACAAGCTCGACTCACCCAGCGGTACGGCAAAACTTTTAGCCGACGACCTTATCAGCTTAATTGAAAGAAAAGAATCATGGGTTAACAGTAAAAGCAATGATACCAAAGTTTTGCAGGTGATCTCTACCAGACTTGGCGAAGTTCCGGGTACTCACATGATTCGTTACTTTTCGGATTTTGATGAAATAGAAATCAAACATACTGCTGTCAACCGCCTTGGATTTGCTCGTGGCGCATTGATGGCCGCCGAATGGATAAAAGACAAAAAAGGATTTTTTACATTTACCGATCTTATGGAGGACTTGTTTGAAATAATAAAAAATGATAAATAGAGTTGATCATACTTAAATTAACATTTTAACCGATGGTTACATTACTTATTTTGATTTTAATCTTTCTTTTCTTTCCAATTTTACTATTCAAAATATTTCCAAAAGCCGGTATTGAATCGTGGAAAGTGTTTGTTCCAATGTTGAATTACTGGGAATGGAACAAGCTGAACGAGAAGCCTATATGGTGGTTTATCTTTCTCTTAGTACCTTTCATCAATATTTTTATGGTTTTCCTCATGATTGTGGAAACTGCAAAAGCATTTGGTAAAAACACACTTGGTCAGCAGGCGCTCGCGGTATTATTTCCATACGTTTACCTTCCTATGCTTGGAATTGACAGTAAGGAGAAGTATGTTAAACAAGCCAATCGTCCTAAATACAAGAAGTCCGCTGTTCGCGAATGGGTTGATGCGATTATCTTTGCTGTTGTAGCTGCTACTATCATTCGCACTTTCCTGTTAGAAGCCTATACCATACCGACCTCCTCGATGGAAAAATCCTTATTGGTTGGCGATTTCCTGTTTGTCAGCAAAATGGCTTACGGGCCAAAAGTTCCTAATACTCCAATTGCTTTTCCTTTTGTTCATCACACGATGCCTATTTTTGGCACTAAATCCTATGTGGAATGGCCTAAACTGCCCTATTACCGTTTTCCGGGATTTGGTAAGGTAAAACTTTACGATGCTGTCGTTTTTAATTACCCAAGCGGCGATACTGTAGTGCTTGAGCGGCAAAATGAAGATTATTATCAAATTGTTCGGGATGTTGAGGTCAGTTATCAACGTCAGTATGGCGAGAGATATAAACCCGGTATGGGACGTAGTTGGGTATGGTCGAAGTATAACGTAACAGCCCGCCCTCCCGACAAAAGGGAAAATTATATAAAACGTTGTATGGCAATGCCGGGCGACACTATCGAGATAATTGATAAAATTGTTTATATAAATGGAAAAGAGGCTTACCTACCCGAAAACCTCCAGTACAACTATCTGGTAACCGCTACTGAGCAGGGCTTTACGCAATTCGAACTACAAAAAATAATGGACGAGCTTGGCATAACTGAAGGAAGAGCCATATCGCCAAGCAGGGTGATCTTACCACTCACCTCAAAAATGGCAGAAAAGCTAAGAACCAACCCAAGAATCAGAAACGTAGAGTTAGAAATACGACCAAAAGGAGAACACTACTCACCTATCTTTCCACATGATCCTGAAAATTTTGCGTGGAATGAAGATAACTTCGGACCATTGGTTATTCCCAGGGCTGGAGCTACCGTTGAGATAAATTCGAAAAACATAGCCCTTTATCGTAAGCTTATAAAAATTTATGATAACAATACCCTTGAAGAAAAAGATGGAAAGATTTTGATTAATGGGCAAGTCGCTTCTACATACACATTTAAACAGGATTATTACTGGCTCATGGGCGATAATCGCGACAACTCGGCCGATTCAAGATTCTGGGGGTTTGTGCCAAATGACCATGTAGTTGGAAAAGCAGTTTTTGTTTGGCTCTCTTTAGATAAAAATAAAGGCTGGTTTTCAGGAAAAATAAGATGGAAAAAATGTTTGCGTACCATTTAGTATGATAAATATTATGGGTAAAAAAAATCTCTTTTTAACATTAATAGCAGCGCTATTGCTTTTTCATTTTCCGGCAGTTGCACAGAAAAAGCCATTTACTGGAAAGGTAACCTACAAAATTGATCTTAACATGGCCGGACTTCCTGAAGAGGTAAAAGGGATGATGCCTAAAAGTATGGCAATGTATATTGGCGAAAGTAAGGTGAAAACAGAAATTATTACCGCCATGAGCAATCAAAGCACCATTCTTGATCTGAATGAGAAAAGCCACACTACGCTGTTCGACGTTATGGGTCAGAAATTGGCTGTAAAAGAATCATACGATGAACTTACTGATCAATGGCTTGAAGATGACTACTCCATAGAAATAACCGATGATTCAAAAGTTATTGCAGGTTACAAATGCAAGAAGGTTATACTTAAAGAGACAGATGCCGATGGTGAGCAAAAAGAAGTCGGTTTTGCATGGTTTACTGATGAATTAAAACTACACGAAAACTTCAATTTTAATAATCCCATTTATAAAAATCTTCATGGCCTATTAATGGAATATGAAATGGATGCCGGCAATAATATGAACATGAAATTTACTGCCATTGAAGTTTCCAGCATGAAAATCAAGGATTCGGCTTTTACTCCCCCTGAAGGTTACGAAACGATAACTCGCGAAGAGTTATCCAAGAAATTTGGCAGTTGGTAGATTAATACTTTAAAACAAAGCAAAGTTTAGTACCAATAAGGAGGTTAATTCATAAATTGCCAGCCATAGGCTACCTATCAAAAACATATTGAATGATATTGGCTCCCATTTGCAGCGCTTTGAGTCTTACTTCTTCCGAATCGCCATGAACACGCTGATCTTCCCAACCATCGCCAAGGTCTGTTTCGTAAGTGTAATATAATATCATCCTACCCTCCCAAAACAATCCGAATCCTTGTGGAGGTTTACCATCGTGTTCATGGATTTTAGGAACGCCGTCGTTGAATTTATATCTTTGATGATAAATAGGATGCGAAAATGGCAGCTCAATAAGTTCCAGTTCAGGAAACACCTTTAGCAATTGCGGCCTTATGTATTTATCCATTCCATAGTTATCATCTATATGTAAAAATCCGCCGGCCAGAAGATAATCACGAAGGTTCTTAGCTTCCTGCGGAGAGAACACAACATTTCCATGTCCGGTCATGTGTAAAAATGGATAATTAAAAATATCGGGGCTTCCAACCTCAACTGTTGCCGGTATTGGATTGATGTTGGTTCTAAGGTTTCGGTTACAAAACTCAATCAAGTTAGGCAATGAAGTGGGGTTGGCATACCAGTCGCCCCCGCCACGATATTTTAAAAGAGCAATCTGAACCGAAGCGACCTGACTGTTGGCAGCAAGAAAACTTATTGACAAAACAAAAATTAAAAGATGCTTTTTTAAAATCATATTTTGTTTACTGATTTAAAATATTAAATGAAAAACAGGCAAAGAGCGCTGCTGTTTCGGTTCTTAAACGATTTTTTCCAAGGCTTATTGAAGTAAAGCCTTTCTTTAAAGCTAAAGAGATCTCTTCCTCAGAAAAATCCCCCTCCGGTCCTATCAGTATTGTCGCATTTCGGCCTGGTGAATAGACTGACTTTAAAAAGGAGCCGCTTGAAGCGCTATCAACAAAAGCTATATAACCTTCGCCCGATGGGGTCTTAGTTACTATTTCATCAAATGAGGTCAATTCGTTGATAGTAGGAAGCCATAATTGCTGCGACTGTTTAATAGCAGCAATAGCGATCTTTTCAAGTCTGTCAGCTTTAAAATGAATCCTTTCGGAGTGGCGGCACAACATTGGCGTAATTTCGTCAATCCCAACTTCAACAGCCTTTTCAACAAACCATTCGATACGTGAAAGGTTCTTGGTCAAGGCTATTGCTATATGCAACTTATAATCTTTTTTCTGTTCTAAAACTACCGTATCGTCTAATTCAACGATACATTTTTTAATGTTGTCATCAATAATTTTTCCTGAATATAGCCTACCGGCGCCATCAGTAATAGAAATCCGATGGTGTTTGGTTAACCTCAATACTTTAACGATATGTCGGGACTCTTCGGGATTAAAAGTAAAAAGTGGCGGTGAAATTTCTTTAGAAAAGAATAAGTTCATCATTCATTTAACAATATGATATTTTATGAAAAAGCCCGCTCTAAAACATAGAACGGGCTTTCAAATACCAAAAGACAACAGATATTATTTAATTACAATTTTTGTAATTTTTGAAATATTTTCGTTTGTAAATCTAATAAAGTAAACACCTTTTGGCTGTGTTGTTAAATCAAGAGTAGTTTGACCATTCAACTCTAAACTCATGATCTGTTGGCCTTGAGCATTGGTAATTATCACCTCAAAATCGCCTTCTAATCCAGAAATGTTAAACAACCCTGTGGTAGGATTCGGATAAATCCTCAAAGAGTTAAATTGCTCTTCGCCAATAGCGGTTGGGCCTAATTTCATTCCTGTAATCATCGACATTCCATATAATTTATACAACCCATCAACATCGGGCATTTTATCGCTATAAGTTACCTCAAGTGCATAGACAAGTCCATTGGATGGTCTGTAAACCTTGAAAATCATTAGTTCTCCATCATCTAATCCATCTTTTTCCTCAGTATATTCATCGTTGCCGAAAGCAGCAATAAAGTGATTGTTCTCATTTGATGTATACTCTACCATTCCTACACACAAACCTTCGCTGTTAAACACACCGATGTAATCTCCCAATTCCAGAGAGGCAAGGGCATCTACGTGAAGTGAAAGGAAATGTGGTTGTCCGGTATTTATTACCTCATTCCAAACTTCTAATTTCACTCTCGCCGGCGGCTGAACGAAGTTAGGAGCTGGCGCTGTGGATGGCATTGGATAGGTATATTCAGCAGGCACAAACATATTAATCATGTATGCATGGTCAGGCACAAGATACTCAAGATTATCGAGACCTCCATCAGGCCATATCACTGCGGTAGGATCGTACATATCAAAAAGGATCAATAACTTTCCTTCGAGTTGATTTTTCAGATCATCAGTAGAGGTTGGCGCCGTTACTCTCACTGGCAAATAGCTTGCATTGGCAGGAAGGACAACAGTTTTGTCAGGATTTTCTGTTCCGTAAATTACTGTAGTCATTTCAATTTCCATTTTTGATTTATAACCAATCATGCTGGAAAAATCGCCTAATGTGTTAATATTCTGTGAAGGCCACCAAATACCATACGGAGTCGGACGGATAGTAATTATCATATTTTCTTCGAAACAGGCTAATTGACTAGCTATATTCAGGTCGCCGGAAGGATTCATGTATGTGGATATTCCACTCCATCCTTCTCTAATTGTAAACACCTGAACTTGTGTTATGAAAATCTCAAAATCGCCAAACTCTTCCTCGTTACCAAAAACCATTGCGTAATATGTGCCTCCGGGCAATAATGAGTATATTTTTTCAATATCGTATTCAGCTCCACCACAAAAATCTGAGTCTTCTAATAATGTACCATCGCAATCGGAATATAATATAACATCAGCATCAAAGTTTGTATTGTAAAGTCTAACGGCGATATCCATAGTATAAGGTACATCAAACTCAAACCAGCGCACATCAGTTTCACGAACAAGAGACTCATTCATAGCAGAGCTGTTTACTTCACCGTAATCAATAGCATGTTCACACATTGAACCAGGCCTAATCAAAGGAGTAGCACATAGAACATTTGATGCCGGAGATTCTGATTTATCAGGCATAATTTGCGTTACATAATAGCACCACTCATCGCCACCAAGGAATATTTCGTCAAAATAATAGTTACCTATTACTCCATAACAAATCGGTATAAAATAAGTGGGGGTTCCAGGGATAATCTTGCGACGGTAAACATTAAAAGTAGGAACATAATCGCCATTCTTTTCATATACCGTTACAGGGCCTTCGAAGAAATGAGGATCTAAACCGTAACCATCACCTTCAACTCGGTATAACAATACCAACGGACCTGTTGCATCTCCAGACACATTAACCTGAACATAAAAATCAATCTCCTGTGGCGTGTCTGAATCATAAAAGACACCGTTCCATGAAACCTTTTGCCCATCAATTACACCAGAAACTCCATTAAGATCGCCAACAGATTCAATTTCGAATTCTTCAGGAAATACCAACTCTGCATATTCTCCCCACTCAAAATCTGGCGAGTAAATTGACAATACAAAATCGAGGTTCATTGTGGTCCCGGGTATATAATCATTCTTCGAAAAGATGTCGCCCATCACTATTTTACTTCCATCGGTTTTTGCTCCTATTTCAGCCCATGTCAGCTCAACCTGTTCGATTCCTGGAACTGCGGTCAAAAGCTCGGGGGCGTCCAGTGGGTCAAGTATAAAATTTACTGTTGTAAAATCATCCAACACAACATTAATATCCGACTTTGTTACAGCGCTATATGCTATTGCGAATCCATTAGCTTCTACGGTATATGTCCCAACAGGCAGCTCAAGGATGTAATTACCAAGTGATTGTGTGTAGGTAACAGCTTCTCCAGCAGTAATCTTTACTCCTTCTAACGGAAGACCTGAATCACTTGCGATCACATCTCCTTTAATAAATCCGCTGGGCAACTCTATAATTTCAAATTCGGCTTGATAGCTGAATCCTGGGCAATGGAGGTCATAATCTATCGGAGCAGCAAACAGGTAATAAGTACCCTTTGGTAAATTAATTACCCAAATAGAATCTTCTTGGCAAGGAGACAATACCTTATAATTGGAGAGAAAACCAGTGTTATTTTCACAGCCAGGGACACCTAAAACATTCTGACCTGCGAGGCCAAATATTAAAGTCTCTTCAGCAGTTACTATCATTTTAATGCTTCCTGGTCCATTAAGTTTAACCTCAAACCAATCGGTATCACGTATTCCGAATTCACTCCAAAGATTACCGCAAATTATGTTACCATTGCTAACGTTAGTGAATGCAGGTGTAACCATGTTACAGCCACCGTTGATATCCTCTCCGCAAGGTTCATTTTCATCAATACCAAGTGGTGGGCATTCTAAATTGCACTCCTCATATTCATAAATTGAAAGCAAACCATCGCCAGTATCACCTGAAAAGCCACCTATTTCTAATTTATAAATGTTGCCTTCGACTACTTCTATTATCCCTTTTGATTGTAATCCAGAATAACCACAACCATCATCTACATCTTTAATCATGGTAGCAGGTGGGCAATCAACGCCATCCCAAACAATAAGATGAGTATCGTAATCACTTCCGCAAAGGTCAATTACCGCATAGCCTGTAAAACCGGCTTTATAATTAAACCATATTTCCGGACCATCGGTTTCCCCAGATGGATCATCGGTTGCGTAAATAGTTGAAAAAGGATAATTAATAACTTCGCCAATTTCTATTGCACTTTCGCAAAAATCGTTCGGTACAGTTTCCACCTCGGTGATTAAGAGATTAAAAGCCTCAATATTATCCGGATATGCCCAAGTATCCACCATTATATAATAGACACCAGGGTCAAGAGATACTGTAAAACTATGTGGCTCTTGGTTACCAGAAAGGTCATAACTCATGGCAAGACAAAGGGAAGAGAGCGGGCAACCATCGGAGAGCGCCATGCCGGTATAGCCTGTACCTAGTGGATCAAGGTGCACATTAATTGTAACTGATGATGCAATCTCCAAACGATAAATGATATCTTCACCACTATCATAATCATTAAGACAAGTCTCATCATAAGTATTTCCTCTACCAATAGTGGTTTGGTTTTCATCGTAGAAAGGAAGCGTACTTATCACAATAGGATTGGTGCAATCATCGCCTACAGCCCTTGTCATTCCTTCGGGGGTAAGCGGTACGGTTACATTATTATAGCCTAATACCTGACGGGTCATTTCCATTTTATCAGGCGCTGAATTACCAACAAAACTGTGAATACTTTTTTGTGCAAAAAGAGTTGTTGAAATGGTAAGAATCAACGCCATAAAAAGCATTTTTGTAAAAGTTTTCATGATTTATGATTTAAATTAGTAGTTTGTTAAATTATTTCAAATTAATGTGATTAATAAGGTTCTAAATTATTTTGACTGCAAAAATAATATTTCTATTTTAAACAAGATGATTAATTAATAAAAAACTGAAATTAATTGCAATAATAAATATAATTTTGTTTTGAATAAAGAAAATTTGATTTTTTTTTAAATATTTAACATATTAATCCAATTTTATCCAGCTTAGTAAGTTGATTCTCTACAATTTACTAAATCAAAACATAAATGCCCAAGCTGCTAAAAGAGTATTTTCCGAGCAGGTTCATGTGCAAAGAAATTTTGAAAATGAAATAAAAAAGTCCTCCTATTAATTAAAAATTCATTAGCCAATACTATTCTACTAAACAAGCTTAATTTAAATATTTACTTGATTATTAACAATTTAGAATCTGATATTGTTATTCCTTTAACTTTTACAAAATAGGCTCCCGGCGCCAATTTATCTGTTTTTAAAATGACGGATTCCCCGGACTTAATATTTTTCACTTTTTCTGCGATCATTTCTGTTCCACTAATAGAATAAATTGAAATATCCAATTCGGATTCAGCAGTAAAAAATCGTACGTTTATTTCATCCTTTGCAGGGTTTGGATAAATATTAAAGCTCTCGGGCCGACTGGATTTCTCATTAATGGAAGTCAATACTTCCACAGAAACATCATCAATATAAAGATTATTACCAATACGGTTAAATGCTTCGAACATAATTTTCACGTCCGGCATATTACAATATTGCGAGATATTGAGGCTGATACAATCTGCGCCATAACCGCCCCCACACCAATCATCTTCGGTAGCTGGATTGAAGTAGAGCGAGGTTGGTAGGGAAGTTTCAAATCCGCCATTACCATCGGGCCCGTTGGCATAAATTGTTTGCCATGTGTTACCGCAATCAGTAGAGATCTTTACCAACAATGAATCTACTTGAGAGAATCTCTGTGCATAAGCATGTTTGAAGTTGAGTAAAGCTTCGGTAACACCGCTGAGATTTAGTGGAGGCGATATCAAACGATCCCTTTCGAACATAAAATAGTAATCAAAATGATTCATAAATGCTGCATTGAGGCCGCTTGGCGTGTAATCCGGTTCAATAATTTGCCAGGTTTTACGGAGATCGGGGTTTTCTAATGTCCAACCACGTGTAAAACCCTCTTCAAATGACTCGTAAAACGGCATGGTATATCCACCAACAAGTATGTAGTTTTCACGATTAACAGTTGCAGTACCATTACTGTTTTGTACTGTTAACGAAACGGAATATTGGCCAGATTCGGTAAAACGAACAACAGGTTCGGGGCTATTCCAATTTGTCCCATTCAGATAGATAACATTATCGGGCGAAAAGCTCCAAACAAAGGATGTTGGGCAGTATTGAGAGAGGTTATTAAAATGGATAACAGAATTTGAACATGCGGTAGTATTATCAACTGAAAAGTCTGGTACAGGCATAAGCTGGTCGCTTACAGTAATGTAATCCTCTTTTACCATTTCAGAAGTTCCGGCTTTGTTTGTTACTACCAATGTAACTTTAAATGTTCCTGGTTCAGCATAAGTTATACCAGTAGGATTTTTCTGGTTTGAATTTGAAGGATTAGCTCCCTCGAACGTCCAGTTCCATCCGGTAGGTACTCCTGCTGATAGATCAGTAAAATTCAACTCGCAGAATGGCGGGATCAATGTTTGATCGGCTGTGAAATCGGCTACCGGAGTATCATAAAACATATCGGATTCCCATAATCCCCGCCCGTAAGTGCCGGCTCTAATAACATCATTTTCAGGATTTGCCGGATCGTGAAAAATCTCAACCTCGGTAACACGCCCACTAAAAGGGAAGCCGTCGCTATACAAAATCCAGTCGTCAAGAAAATTATCGCGATAAAAAATTCCCAGATCAGTGCCTGCATATAATCCTTCATGGCTGATTTTATAATATGCCAGGCTATTTAACGATACTGTTGGAAGAGAGCCGGTTATGTCTGTCCATGATTTTCCCTTATCGGATGATTTGTATGCCCTGCTACCCATAGCCATATAAACAATATTTTCATCTGTAGGGTGAGCTTCCAGATCATTGATCAAAATATTATCGGGCAAAAACTGTGTCAGGTCAGTCCACACAGGATTTGAGCCGTTTACATTATCGCATCTGAACAATTTCCTGTCTGCACGTGCAGCATAAAGTATATCATAGTTAGCGGGCGACTGTTCTAATTCACGCATATTGGAGCTATTACTTCCCGCTAAACTATTTGATATTTTCTCCCAAGTAGGATTATTGGTTCTGATGTTACTTCCTCGCCAAATATTTTTATAACCTACAAACATCTTTTTTGCATCGCCTTTGTGTAACAAGAAAGGTGTTACCCAACCACCTGATTCGTTTATACCGTATGATCCATTTCCAGCAATTTTATATGCATTTGTATTATTTAAAATCCTGTAGATAGAGCCATAATAAAGTGTTCCGTAGCTATAAATATGATTTTCGTGATCCACTTCGCATTCCATTCCATCTCCGCCTATTATAGGTATCCAGTTTGATGTTCCAAGGTAGGTTGCTGTTCCGTTGTCCTGATATCCATTAATTACCTTATCTTTCACTGTGGGGCTCTGTCCTATTTTGTATGCCTGACTAATTGCCAGGCCATCAGAAATCTCAGTCCAGTTAGTTCCTCCATCTGCCGTCCAGTATAAGCCTCCATCATTACCTGCATATAACTTTCCATCATGTGGACTATATTCAAACACATGCAAATCAGCATGTACAGCCGGAACATTACAATCGCCCCACCAGTGCGAACTGATCTGCCATGTATAGCCGCCATCACTTGATTTATAACTATTTACCCCACCAACAAAAATCACTTTATCGTCGAAAGGATCTACGGCAACATCAAGATTGTACCATGCCTGCCCACCACTACCACCATTACAATCATAGCCCATTAAGTTGGGTGAAGTAGCGCGCACGGTAAAATTGGCGCCGGCATCTACCGAAACATAGAGGCCTTTGAAAGTATCGCTATTTGTTAAAACGAAATAGACTAATTGAGGATTTGCCGGAGTAACTCCAATTACAGCTCTCGCTCCACCAGGCAGTCCGGATGAAATCATATCAAAACTCTCCCCTCCATCAATTGAGCGATAAAACCTTCCTGATGCAGATGCATATACTATATTAGGATCGTCGGTTTTATAGACTATCTCTCTGAAATCACCATTTTTCTTCAGTTGCCAATTATTTCCGCCATTTATACTTTTATAAATTCCTGAATTTGCTGCCGCTAATATTATCTGATTATTCTGCGGGTGCATTATCATTCGGCCAACTTTAACGTTTCCCATTCCATTATTATAAATTTGCCATGTATGGCCTTCATCAAAACTTTTCATAACACCTACACCTGGCGCATCTCCAGCGTCACGATCGCCGGTTCCAATATACATCACCGAAGGCTCCTGATGATCTACCAAAATTGCTGAAACTCCTAAGGTAGGCAAAACGTCTGTTTCGGTGTACCAAGTTTCACCGCTATCATGCGAAACCCATAATCCACCTGAAGGAGCGCCAATATATATTGTGTTTGGGTCGGTAGGATGAAACTCTATTGCATTGATTCGGCCAAGGCCGTTGTAACCTTTACTTCCTGGTATCAAAAAAGGACCAAGGTTAGACCAGTTACCTGAATAAAAGCGATGTGGCGGATTGGCCGCTTTATAAGCCTCAAATGCTTTCAGATTATGGTCTTCGGGCAAGCGTGTGCCATCAGCATTCACTCTTGACATCATCAAATATTCCCATCTTTTAAATGGCTTCCAACCCGAAGATCTTGTAACTTCACGATCTTTCCAGTAAAGCTCAAAAGCACGTTGAACATCAAAGAAATTTACCGATTCATCATTCATCATTTCAACCCAGTAAGGAGTATTGGCAAAATCCTCATCACTGAGTGATTTGTAATCCTGACAATAGCCAGTTTTCGCCATGAACATAATGGCAACCACAAAAAGAAGTAGAACATTTTTCATATTTATAGATTTTATAAAACCGAACAAAAATACACTATTTTCCTAAATACCTATCTCAATCCTTTTTCACCAATACGATTGATAAAGTGTTAAGATTGATCTATTGAATTTCAGGATTTTTCGTTATTAATTTCACCTATTCTTCGATCTAGCTTTTTCAAATAGAACAGAATGATCCTGTAGGTTACAACAACTAACAGCGGAAGGCTCAGAAAATGCAAAATCTCTTTCCAGTACATAATTTATGATAGTATTTAATTATTTAATAAGCATGATCACCTGATTTTATTTCGGCTTCAGTTACTTTTTGTCTGTTAAGGGCGCGCCAAGCATAAGCGATGTAAGCAGCAACAAAAGGCACCATCAACGAAACATAGCTCATAGCAGTAAGAGTAAATTTACTTGATGAGCTATTCATGATGGTAAGTGAACTTTGCAGATCGTAAGTGGAAGGGTAATATGAGGTATTGTTCAACCCTGCAACCATAAACAAGGAAAATACCGTTAGTACGGTTCCTATGCCGGATGGCCAGATACCTTTGGTATTGCCGACTTTAACAA
Organism: Lentimicrobium sp.; assembly: GCA_012516825.1. Classification (GTDB taxonomy): domain Bacteria; phylum Bacteroidota; class Bacteroidia; order Bacteroidales; family 4484-276; genus RZYY01. The sequence goes on from JAAYWF010000241.1 coordinate 14,919, forward strand.
GCGAAATAACTATACCAAACAACACTAAAACAACTCCTGCCAGAAATAAAACAAATACCACAGGCATTTGCAAAAAATTGTAAAGATATTTGTAAGGCTCCATTTCTATTCTCCAATACATAGGATTTTGAACCGAATCGGGTATTACAGCAAAACCGGAACTTGTTAACAACAGTACTAAGAAAAGCAAGAAGAAGACAAGGAATGGCGCTGAATTGATAAGGAGTTGTTTCCTTGATCTCATAAAGATATTTTCATCGTCAACACTATTCATAAAATACAAAATGCCCAAAACACGTGCAAGAAAAAAAACTGCTAATCCTAATGAAAGATTTTGGACATTCAAGGCAGCTTCCAATCCGTATGCTGGGCCTTTCCACACTGATATGGTGGTTGGACCTCCCAATAAAACATTTGTAAGGTTTATTTTTTCAACAGTAAACGCTGAACCTGTAAAAAATGTCCCTACTGCTGTTCCAATCAAAATTGTTCCTACTGCGCCATTTATTATCAAGAAAGCTTCATAAGTGCGTTGTCCAAGGAAGTTGTTTGGTTTTGTACGAAACTCATAAGCCACGGCCTGTATAACAAATGCAAATAAAATGATCATCCATACCCAATATGCTCCACCAAAGCTAGTGCTGTAAAACAATGGAAATGATGCAAAAAAAGCTCCGCCAAAAGTTACTAATGTAGTAAAGGTTAATCCCCACTTATGTCCTAACGAACCAATGAGCATCGCTCGCTCAAGTTCATTTTTGCCTAAGGTAAATATCAACGTTTGTCCACCCTGAACAAAGAATAGAAAAACAAGCAGACTGGCAAGCAACGAAATTATGACCCACCAGTATTGCTGCAATGCAAAATGTGATAGAGTTTCAAACATATTAATGGCCTCCTGTTATCCCTTTTTTAATTTGTGCAACTAAAATCTTAACTTCTGCTATCAGTAGAATAGTGAATGTAATGGCAAATAGCCAGAATGTCAATTGAACACTACCAGCATCAACACGGGATACTGCTGCAATTGACGGCATCAAATCCTGAATCACCCAGGGTTGACGCCCCATTTCGGCTAATACCCAGCCTAACTGACTTGCCAGATAAGCCAGAGGAATGGTCCAAATAGCCACATAGAGTAGCCATCGCAGTTTTTCAATTCTGTTTTTAAGTGTAAACACAAGCATAACAATAAAAAGCGCAAGAAAATGTCCCGACAGAGCTACCATAATATGGAACGAATAAAAGGCAATGGGGATGTTAGGTATAAGACCTCCTACCGTAGATTCAGAATAATATCCGTAGCCAAAGTATCTAAAGGTGCTTTCCATCCACTCAGGGTCTTCAAACTTTAACTTATGCTCCTGAAGCGCCTCATAATCCTCCCGCAATAAAGCATCCTTGTAATTTCGTAATGTGGCGATAGCCTCCTTCCCGCGTTCCATCTTTTCAAAATAGGAGATCTCGACCTTTTCGGTATATGGGTTAGTATAACCATGCACAAGGTCTTTTATTCCTGGGATGTATGCGTTGGGGTCTAAGTATGTCATATAAGAAAGTAGGCTAGGAATTTCGATCTTAACCGCAAATTCCATCTCCTTAAGTTGCCCCTCCGTTTTAGGAGGCGTAGGCTTTTGTAATAACCCTATAACTACTAGCGGAGCATTGGCCTGCCCATCCCAAAGTGCTTCCATAGCAGCAAATTTCATCGGCTGCTTGTCTGCCATCTGACGTGCTGATTCATCGCCCGACCAGATCAAAAATAGCGATGTAGTTATTCCAAAAACGGAGGCAATCACGATACTTCTTTTGGCAAACAGTGTATCTCTTTTTTTTAATAAAAACCAAGACGAGACTCCAACAACAAACACTGACGCCAATACAAAGCCTGATGCCACTGTATGAATAAACTTGTTGACAGCTACCGGGGAGAATAACACAGCCCAGAAATCTATCATTTCGTTACGGGCGGTCATTGGGTTAAAGGTTGTACCCACAGGATATTGCATCCAGGCATTGGCAACCAGAATCCAAAGCGCTGAAAGGTTTGCACCGATAGCTACCAACCATGTTGATAACAAGTGAAAACGCTTACTCACTTTGTTCCAACCAAAAAACATAACCGCTACAAAAGTAGCCTCGAGAAAGAAGGCCATAATGCCTTCGATAGCAAGCGGAGCGCCAAAAATATCGCCAACAAACCATGAGTAGTTCGACCAATTGGTACCAAACTGAAACTCGAGTATGATACCTGTCGCAACGCCAATGGCAAAGTTGATCCCAAAAAGCTTTGCCCAGAACTTTGTCATTTTCTTCCAACTCTCATCACCAGTGCGCAGATAAATGGTTTCCATAATAGCTACCAAAATACTCAAGCCAAGCGTTAGAGGTACAAATACCCAGTGAAACATTGCCGACATGGCAAACTGACCTCGAGACCAATTGACCACTGATAAATCAAAAAAGTCCATAAGAGTTTGTATTTAGTTAATAATTTCTGTTAATCGTTGTATGACATGCATACTACGATCAGCATC
>JAAYWF010000291.1 GCA_012516825.1 Lentimicrobium sp.
CGTGGCTGACAGCGCGGATGAGTTCGGCAAGCTCATGGAGATCGCCACCGTGCGCGGTCGTGCGATGGGCTTGAGCACCACGCAGGCTTTCGGCGACATCGTGACCGGCATCGGGCGCATGTCGCCGCTCATCCTGGACAATCTGGGCATTGTCATCGACCAGGCGGCGGCGCAAGAAGAATACGCTGCTACGCTCGGAAAATCCGCCAAGGCGCTTTCGGATGCGGAGCGCAAACAGGCGCTTGTCAATGCGGTCATCGACCAGTCGGCTGGCCTCCTGGCAACGGCCAACACCAATGCAGATGCGTTGGCGGGCGAGGGCTTTGCACAACTTGACACGGCCTGGGGAAACTTTCAGGCGACGCTTGGCGAGTCCCTCGCGCCGATATTCGATGCACGGGCCAAAGATGTGGCGCAGGGCGTTCAATCGATTATCGACGCCATCAACAACCGCGAGTCTGTAGAAGCTGCGTCGGGACTAGACTCATTGTTGCGCGACATGCAAACTAGGGCAGAGCAAAGCCGCTTGCCGCTACTAGACCCGCAGGCCAACCTTCGTTTCGACCCATATCCAGATCAGCCTATACCGGAAGCGCCAGCCATCGATAAGACATACGATGAGCAAGCAGCACGTATCAAGTTCGTGCAGCTTGCGCTGGAACAGGTCAAGCAGGCGCAAGCGGAAAACATACCTGGCGCTGAAGCGTGGGCTGACAAAATCCAACGGGTCGCGGATCGAGTCGTTCAATTCGGCGAAGTGTCTGACGCTTCGATGCGCTCAGTAGCGGTGCTGCTTGGTGACATCTCCTCCACGACAGCAGACCAAAAACTTCAGGAGATGATCGAGCACGGTAAAGAACTCGGCGCCCTGACAGACGCCATCAAACCGGACGTCGCCGGCCCAAGCGCAGCGCTCGCATTGCAGAATGAATTACAGGCGATGCTGTCCCTATACAAAGACGCCCAGGCTTCGTTTGCGGCAGCGAATGCGCAGGGAAACACCGAGGCGGCGGCAGTGGCCGAGGGTTATGTTTCACGCCTGGTTCCAGCCATCCGGGAAGTTGTCAGCGAGTACAATGTGCTTGCCAAGGAATTAGGCACGCGCAGTATTGAAGGCGTGTTCATCGGAACGGGTGAAGTGGTCTATCAGACGGTCGAGGCGCTTGAGGCGCAGAAGCAGGCTGCCGAAAATGCGGCGACGGCTATCGACCTGTTGGCGCAGTCGGGCGATAAGCTTGGCGGCCTGTATGACACGCTGCTGGATAGTGGCAACATTGACGGCGCGGCGAGTGCATTCGAGTCCATTAAAGGCACAATGCAGGGCATTGTAGAGGAATGGCTCGCACAGGGAAAATCAATCGAGGAGATCAACGACTCATTACTACCGAAACTTATCAGCGAGTTGGACGGGCTGATAGGCGCCCAGATAGAAGCGGGTGACGCCGGAATTACGGCGGGCGAATTGATAGGGTCGGGGTTCTTATCATCGATACCCGGAATCAGCGCGGTTATCAGTGCGGTTGCAGCGCTAACCGGGAATGTACTGGCGGCTGGCAATGCGTTGGGCGCTGTGCAGGGATTTACCCTCACTAACTGGCAATGGAAAGATTTTCAAGCGACCGGGCAGCGCCCACCCGGTCTTATTGGCCCTGCGGCAAAGGGCTGGGAAACACCGGGGCCGAAAGGACCGCAACCATTAGACAATAGCCGGTTCGGTTGGTTCGGCGCTGAGGCTGATACATTCGGTGGAAAATCAGCGGCAGATTTGCAAAGCGAACGCATACGGGCACTAGCGGCGAATCAGCGCAATATCGCCTCGGCTGGCGGCAGTGGCCTCGGTGGTGGAGGTGGTGGAGGTGGGTCGAGCTTCGACAGTGCGCTTAGTAGCATGGCAAGTAAAGTGAAATCCGTGCTGACCGGCGCTCTAAAGTCAGGCATCAATCTGGACGACATCCTGCCCCGCCAAGATGCAGTAGAGGAACCCGCCCGACGCCTGGCCGATATTGCCGTGCGTGGTTTTGAATCGCCCTGGGTGGAGTATATCAAAAATACATTCCCGGAAATATGGGCGCAAATTTCTTCATCTGGCGATCCGAAAGCTGCTGCGGCTTCCATCCTGCGTGATTTCGAGGATGGATTGCGCCCGGAGTTGCTCGACAAAGGCCGTGCGAAGGATTTGGTCAAGCGCGCGTTGCTCGGCGACCAAAACACGGCGGCGCTGGCTGCGGAAATTGCCGCCGAGTTATCTCAGGAGCTTGGCGTGTCGCTGGCAGATGCTCAAGCGGCGGCGGCCGGTGTGCTCGGTTCAACTGGAGCAACCGACAAAACCGGCGAGACTGGCATGGATGGAAGCACGGCGGCGGGGACATTCACCGACAGTTTTGTCGGCGCAATGAACGGGATGTTGGAGCGATTCAAGGGGGCTGGGAACAGTGCCGGATCGCAGTGGGGCGCTGGATTCCTGGCGACTGTCGAGGCTGGCGTACCCGCACAACTCATTTCGCTGCTGGCTTCGTTGGTGACGCCTGGCGTACAGGCGAACCTGGCAGCGCAGGGCAGCCGGACAGGAGCGAGCTAGATGGCAATCACAACGCCAGCGTTGGGCGGAACGACGCTACCGCAGGTCTATTATCGTGACAGCTATTTGGAGTTTCCCGGCTATCGTGGCGCTGATGTGGAAATGGCAAGCGGCGCATTAAGTACGGATTTAGTATCCACATCGATTAAGCGACGGTTTGAACTTGCCTGGGTCGCCATGACGGAAGCGCAGGTCGCCACGATTCTAACAGCGTTCGCCACCGTGCGTGATGGCAGTGCGTCATTCACAAGTCCACTCGGCGGATCGTACACCGTAACTCGTGATGTGGCCGCTATGGAAGTTGATTTGTCGTGGTACCGGCTCGGCGGCGTGGCGAGGGCGGATGTGCGGATGCGATTGAGGGAAGTGTAGCACATGGCGGGTACAAGACAGCTTCGTTTTCGCCTGTGGGTGGACTGGACTTTTAGCGGCTCATATACCGACGAATCGCAATACATGATTGACGCGTCCGGCGATATGAGCATATCGCCGCCTTCGTCGGGAATGACCAGCGGCCAGGGCATTGTCTCTCAAATGAGAATTACAATGCGCAATGCCAGCGGGCGCTTCTCCCCTCTGCGCACGGATGGCGCTTTATATTCTGCTATCCGCGACGGAAGGGGATATCACGCGCCGTGCTACCTGGAGGTTTCCGTCAACGGCGGCTCCAGTTACAGCCGGGTGTTTACCGGCGTACTAAAACTGCCACAGGAATCCACGCTGACATCCAGCGAGGGGCCTACCGTGACCTTCGATGCACGCAGCATGGAGGAGAAATATCTTCAGCGGCGCATCAGTCTGACTCAGGGACAGTTGGCCGCTATTTATGACGGCGGCCTTACCGAGAAGGACATCATTGTCACATTCCTAAATGCTGCTGGCGTGGCTGGCGGCGACATGACGCTTGACCCTGGGCTGTTCGTCGTGCCGTGGGCGTGGCTGGATGATGAAAGCGCAATTGAGGAATGCTGGTCGATTGCGGCGGCTTGCGGTGGCAGGTTTTACGCTGATCCGGATGGTGAATTTCTTTATGAGAACATGGAGCACTGGCAGACAGCTACACGAAGCACGTCAGTGCAGCTGGCGCTAGGGCGCAACGATTTCGATTCGTTCCGGATTCATCTGGGAGATGACGATCTCTACAATGTCGTCACGGTCGAGGCGTCGCCGCGCGTTATCGGTGGCGTTGACATTATTTGGGAGCCGGATAGCACGCCAGTGATTCCGCCTGGCACATCAACGACGATAGTCGCACGCTATGACGCTCCAGCTTATGCCATTGCCGGCCTGCAATTCAGTGCAGCGGATCAGGGAGGCGGTGCCCGCACATCCAGTGTCACGATTACGCCTACATACTATGCACAGCGTGCAGATTTGGCGGTAGTCAACAATGCAGCGTATCAGATTATTCTTTTCCCTCTGCGCATTCTCGGCGTTCCGGTCATCGGCGGGCCGGAGCTTGAATCGCGCAGCGTTTCCGTGGCCAACGCCGCATACTGGACTGATCGAGGCGATCGCACGCTCAGCATCCGCGGCAATCCGTACATTCAAACATCCAGCCACGCCGGAGTACTGTCGCAATTCCTGCTAGATCGCTGCGAATATCCGAGGCTCATTGCTCAAGTTGGCTTGCCTGGCGTGCCATCGCTGCGGCTTGGCGACCGGGTGCAAATCACAGACGCACCGACAATAACCAGCACGTTTACGGGCTACATCTCTGCCATTCGCTGGACACTGGCCGGTGCATTCAGGCAGGAATTAGAACTGATACATACATCGCAAATGTTCGCTTACGATGGCAATTACTTTGTACTCAACACGCATAATTTCGCCAGTGGGCGGCGGGCGTTTTACTGATGCCACAAATTCACCTTTCACCTCCACTCTGGCAGGCTGGCGAGTTGCTCAGCGCTGGCAAATTGAATCAATTGTCGAGCGATGCCAACGCCATCAAAGGCGCAGCGATAGCGCCAGGCGCGACCTTCGTGCGCAATGGCAATGATTCCGTATGGCATTTTCGCCGGAGGCGCTGGCGCTATCTGCATGTGAGCTTCACCACGGCGGGGGGTTTCTTCATGACACGCATCCAGATCAACGCCACGACTGTTTACAATAATGGGACACTCTATCCCTCTGGCACGACGCAGGTATTCGACCTGGACGCCGTGGGCGGTGTGGCGGTCGGCGCTGCGTACAGCGTGAGCGTGAGCTACACGGCCAGCATTGCGACGCAAGAGACGACCGGAATTGTTGAGCACACGGCGGCGACGCGCACCGGGCTAGGCAGCTATAGCACGCCGGCATCGTGGAGTGGCAGCGAGACCGCGGCGCAGTTTCTCAGTGATTTGCAGTCATTGTCGAGCACTGTCACTTCGCTGGCGCAGGTAGTCATCACGCCGTCGTCAACATGGTTGCGTCCGACCGGAAGCACGGTATTTGAGCGCCGGCGAAAATTACGCTACCTGGTCGTCAATCTGACGGTCGGCGGTGACACTCCAAACGTTGACATTTTTGTAAATAGCACGACCGTGGTCAACAACGCCACAACAGGTACGCACGTGATCGATCTAAATGGTGTCAGCGGCGGCCCGTCGGTGCGCGATTACTACCGGCTGGAGATCAGACGCACCACTGGCACGATGCTGGTCAACACCATCGAGGAAGCGGGCGACGTGTGGAGTACTGCTGCGCCAGCCTGGTCGCACGGCGAGCTAATCAACGCTGGCGCGGCCACAAAACTGGGCTACTATACAACTCTGCTCAATGAGAGCTACGCAATCCTCGGTGCGGCTGGCTGGCAGATGCCGCAAATTTGGCGACCATACGAACATCCACGCTGGGGGCTACACAAAACCAAACGCTATTTGCACTACATGCGCAACGGCAGTTTGCCCGCATCACTGCAAGACCCGGCGAGCGTGCAGCCAGATATTAGCCTGAGCAGCACCACAACCGAGGAGCCGTGGTCAACCTACGACCTCGATACTATCGACTGGCTCGCGCCGGGCGGCCTGCTCTACGTTTACGAGTGCGATTGCGTCTGGCTGGATGACACGCCATAGGAATCTGTAGGTATGCCTAAAAGAACGCCACGAAAAATCATAGACACCCGCACCCGCAATAGCGCAAAGACTATCAGCGGTATTACGCTGTCCACACCTGCGAGCGTGAGCGATCACGGCCTGCTGCTGGGGCTCGGCGATGACGACCACTCGCAATATCTGCTGGCGAGTGGAGGGCGCACGCTGACCGGCAATCTGGCGGCAAGTGCGGGCGTGACAATCGACGGGATCGACATCAGCGCACATGCTGCAAATCCTGATGCGCACCATGCCACGGCGACGGCTGGCAACAGTGCGATCTCCGTGGCAGGACAGGCGATCAGCTTGGCAGCGGCAGCGGCAGGCGCTGGGTTGAGCTATGCGGCTGGCGTGCTGGCAGTGGGTGCGGGTTCGGGGCTGACCGTCAACGCTGATGATGTAGCATTGACAACCCCTGGTGCGCTATCTGTCGCCACGAGCAGCAGTGCGGCGGGCAACCACACGCACGCGGTGTCGTCGTCATCGAATCCGGGTGCGTCGCCAAGTCTTCTGGCAAGTGACAATGGCGGCTATCTGACGCTTGTGCGCTTCGTGGCGACAGAGCGGATTCGCACGCCGTTGATCGACACGGCCAGCGGCAATCTGTCGGTGGCTCCTGCCGGAACGCTCGTAGTATTGGCGGCGGGCAAGGGTGTCCGGTCGAACAGCTACGCCAGCGGCTTTGCTGGCAACGGCTGGCAGATCGACGACGCGATCACCGTCACCGGGCGGACATCGGCTGAATTCGACGATCTGACGATTCGTGGACGGATGAGCGTCTACGAACTGCTGATCCGTCAGATTCGAGCCACCAACGGATCGATATTTGTCAGCTCGACCGGCAAGGCGAAAACCGTCACCGACAACGGCGGCGGCAGCTATACGATCGTCACGGAGACCGACCACGGATTCTTGGAGAACGACCTGATCCGTGCGCA